>NZ_JBXWQF010000005.1:0-266201 GCF_059612245.1 Ruegeria sp. CDSA079
ATGGCTGATCCCTCCCTTTAGGAAGAATTGAATCAGCAACTTACCAACCGATCAAGCCCGAGTTTTTCAACAAAATAAGCCCAAAGCGACCAATGCTAAAACATAGGCCTATGTCTGCTACGCAGGGCTTTGGAGGTACTTCGAAATGCTCAATGGTGCGGTGTTATACGCAAATTACTTAGAAAAACTGAAGGCTTTCTATCTTGCGATTGGCGGAAGGCTGACCGATGGTATCGACGGAGAATTTGCCGCCATTTCGAACGACGATACCGAACTAGTCATTTTGCAAGCTCCTCAGAAGATCGCAGCGCAAATCGCGATAGAAGACCCGCCAGTGGTTCGTTCTGCCACGCCACTTAAGCCAATAGTCTGCATCACTTCGATTGCTGATGTTCTTGAGAAACTTCCAAGGGTTGGAGGCAGGCCGGTCCCAGGCTCAAAGCAATGGAAATTCCGACAGAATTTTGTGCAAGACTTCGTTGATGCTGAGGGAAATGTCGTTCAGCTCTGGCAACCCGAACAGCGCTAAAGGTTGCCTTTCAAGCAGGCTTGGCAGACAGCAGCTTCATCTTTTGCGACGAACTCCGCGAGGGTTGCAGTGAAAGACTGCAATGAGCCCTTTTACCGGATGCTGCATAGTCAATAGGCATATGCTTTCGACTCTTACGAGCCCTGCCGAGTCACTGCTGACGGCGCTTGCCTACTTCTGGTACGGCAAATTCCACCAAAACCCGAACAGAGGTCTGCCACGCATCGGGATCATTGTAGTTCCCTGCGAAGGTCGAAACGACAAAGCCCGCGTTTGGTTGTACGGTGAGGCGCTGACCACCATTGCCGACAGCAATAAGAATTGGATCGCCGTTCGGGCCCTTAGTCAGATACCACAAGTACCCATAGTCAAATCCTGGCTGGATCGATGTGACTGCACGAAACGACGAATCCAACCAGGTTGCAGGTACAACTGCGCGACTATCGTAGACGCCGTTTTGGGCAATCAACACTCCAATTTTGGCAAGATCTCGGGCGGTCAATCTCAAGCCGGAAGCTGCAGATGGTACGCCGTCATTGCCACGCACCCACTCATAACTCTCAATACCAAGGGGCTCAAACAAACGGGTCTGGGCGAATAGGTCGATGTCTTGTCCAGTACCATCGGCAATCAACTTTGCTATCAATGCAACAGCACCACCGTTATATGTCCAAATTGTTCCGGGCTCAGCCACCATTGGACGGCCTAGGACAAAGCGATAGCGGTCTTCGGCCAGTTCCATTGCGATTTCGCTGTTGCGTGGATCGGTGTATGGCAGGCTTTCATCCCATTGTGTTCCCATCTGCATTGTAAGCGCATCCGCCACGGTGATGTCTTCTCGTCCAGACCCGTCGCGTAAATCTGTGTATTCTGGGAACTGGTCCAACAAAGACGCATCGACAGGTGGCACAGCACCTTCTGACAACGCGATTCCGTACAGCAAACCGACGACAGACTTCGTTACAGAGCGAAGATCGTGCAAGGTCTGGGGTCCATGATCGACGAGACCAATTGGCGTACCCCATCGCTCGTCTTCGCCAGGGAAGTAGGCTTCGGCAATCCTGTCGCCATCCAGCACTACAACCGCACCATGGAGGCCGACTATCTCATTTGCGTCCACTGCAGCTTTAAGCCGTTCCTGCATGTCTTGAGCCCAACTCACTGAGGAACCGAAACACAAAACTAAAGACAGCGCGAGGACAAATGCGAGCTTCTCTCGATGGGCCATAAGTTATCCTCTTTGGCTTTGTTCTTGCCGACAAACTAGCTTGCATTTCGCTTTCGTGGAAGCGGACATTGGTTTCGACAGATTGAATGGCAGCAAAGTCCGCAACTCTGCCGTTCAGCAGAATTCAGCGAAAGTCAGCTGCCGTTTAATACAGACCTTCAGGCGAAATTCCTCGGAATGACTACCAACAATGACCGCTATCCGCTCCCAAACCGTCATCTGAATGAAAAACTCAGATGACTTCCTTGAGCCCGAAGCGGCCAAAGAGCTGAGCCGTGCGTTAATGGCAAGTCGGGCGGGTCAATGTTGGGCGATGCTCGGATCTAGCTGGTTAGAAAAACGAAGAGAGCCATTGATCCAGATCGCGTGCCACCGCATCTTTGTAGGGAACCAGTGAACCGAACGCACAGAGCATAGGACATAAATTGAAGGGAGATTGGACCGAAAGCTTTCTTGGCATGAGAAATCTACCTCGGCGGGTCAGGGATAAGCTTCTACATGAAGCACGCGTGGTTACATACAAGCAGGGTCAGCAAGTTTTTGGACCCGACAACATCCCGGACAGTCTGATGTTTTTGTATGCCGGCCGCATACGCGTTTCTCAAAGTTCTGATGCCGGGCGAGAAATCGTGCTGTATCGCGTTGAAGCTGGAGAGAGCTGCGTGCTGACCACCGCCTGCATGCTGTCCGAGGAAGCTTATAATGCTAAGGGAATTGCCGAGACCGACGTTACGGCTATCACATTACCTAAAACTTCATTTGATAGGCTGGCTGCTGAAGAAGACAGTTTTCGCGGTTTCGTTTTCTCGGCTTATTCTCGTCGGTTGATTGATCTTTTGCGCGTGGTCGACGATGTCGCCTTTGGCAGAATGGATGTTCGACTGGCAGAGCGCCTTTTGGCGCTAGGAGAAGGCCATTCCGAAGTCCAGGCGACGCATCAGGCTTTAGCAAACGAGTTAGGGACAGCGCGTGAGGTCGTTTCACGCATACTGAATGATTTTCAAAAGCGAGGACTTATCCTTCAGACGAGGGGGCGGATCACCCTCCAGAACAAACCTCAATTGGAGCGTTTGGCGAACAGCGCATGAATTCTTTGCGTTAAGTGACATTGTCACTGAAAAGTAAGGTGCCGGCCGGTAATCAGGTTGCAACATGAACAACCGGAGACGCCTGATGGAAACCGCGTTTACGCCGATCGCCTCATTTGGAGGGGGGCTCGCAATTGGACTTGGATCCGTGCTTTTGATGCTCGGACTGGGACGGATCATGGGTGCAACGGGCATATTGTCTGGCTTGGCATTCCCAGAAAACCGCGAGGAATTCGCCTGGCGAACAGCCTTGGTTGTGGGAATGATGCTCGCACCGGGCCTGATCTATGCTGCGACCGGTGCAATGCCTGAACTTACGGTACCTGTCAGCCCGATTATGATCGTGATCGGCGGTGTGATCGTCGGTCTGGGCGCCAGTCTCGGATCTGGCTGCACGTCAGGGCATGGTGTTTGCGGACTATCTCGGCTGTCTGTTCGCTCTTTGGTGGCAGTGCCGACCTTCATGGTCACAGCTGCAATCACAGTCTTCCTGATCCGTCACTTCTTTGGAGTATAAAGCAATGAAACTTGTTTTTGCTTTGTTTACTGGCCTGATCTTTGGCGTTGGTATCGCTGTTTCGGGCATGATGGATCCGGCCAAAGTTTTGAATTTCTTCGATATTGCCGGGACGTGGGATCCTAGCCTCGCCTTTGTTATGGGTGGTGCGCTCCTGGTCACGTTCTTCGGCTACAGACTTGCCTGGCGGCAAACAACGCCGCTCTTTGGTGGGCGTTTTCAGATCCCAAACGCGACGGCCGTAGACAAGCGATTGGTTGGTGGTTCGGCTCTCTTCGGCATCGGTTGGGGAATTGCAGGCTTCTGCCCCGGCGCTGCGATACCGGCACTTGGTACCGGGCGTTGGGAAGTTGTTCTCTTTCTGGTTGCCGTTCTTGCCGGGTTTGTACTGCGCAGGCTCCTTTTCGCGCGTCCTGTTCAGTCGGAGGCGTAGCCACCGATTTCCCTGAACCTCCCTGGAGTACAATCAGATGACGTATCCCGTGAACATGAACATCAAGCCGGACGTTCAGGCCTTCTTCGATGAGGCGACGAACACCATCAGCTATATTGTGAAGGATCCCACCTCGAACTCATGTGCCATTGTCGATAGCGTAATGGACATTGACTACGCGGCGGGGCGCATCACTCACGATCACGCAGACGAGCTCGTCCACCAGATTGTAAGCCAAGATCTGAATTTGGAATGGATCATTGAGACCCATGTTCACGCCGATCATTTGAGTGCAGCGCCGTATATCCATGAAAAGCTTGGGGGAAAAATCGGCATTGGTTCAAAAATCATGATCGTGCAGGACACGTTTGGGAAGGTCTTCAATGAAGGTACCGAGTTCCAGCGTGATGGCAGCCAGTTCGATCAGCTTTTCGAAGACGGCGATACGTACACGGTTGGCAATATGCAGGTGTTCACAATGTATACCCCCGGCCATACGCCGGCTTGCATGGTACATGTCGCAGGAGATGCGGCCTTTGTGGGCGATACTTTGTTCATGCCGGATGGGGGATCAGCGCGCGCAGATTTTCCCGGCGGCGATGCAGCAACGCTTTACGATAGCATTCAAAGAGTCCTGAGCTTGCCGGACGAAACACGACTTTTCATGTGTCATGACTACGGACCAAACGGGCGGGAAATCGCCTGGGAAACAACTGTCGGCAATGAGAAAGCCCACAATATCCACGTTGGTGATGGCAAATCAAAAGAAGAGTTTGTCAAGTTCCGCATAGAACCAGATGCTCAGCTGGCAATGCCGAAGCTGATCATCCCATCACTTCAAGTAAATATGCGCGCGGGTGAGGTGCCAACGGACGTGGACGGCAACCCCATGCTCAAGGTTCCGGTCAACAAACTCTGATTTTGAAAGGATGAGAGCGATGGAAATCACCCAAATTTCCCACGACTTCAGTACTTGCGGTCAATTGGAGACCGATGACTTGGCGGAAGTCAAAACGCTTGGATTTCGCTCGCTAATCTGTGTGCGTCCTGACGGCGAACAAAAGGAGCAGCCTACTTTTGGCCAGATCCAAGAATGCGCCAAGGCGCAAGGTCTGCAAGCTCGCTATGTGCCGGTTAAACCCTCCGGCGCAACAGAAGCGAACCACATTGCATTTTCTGAGGCGTTGGCAGAACTGTCCGAGCCTGTCCTTGGCTACTGCCGAAGCGGTCAGCGCGCTGCAATGCTGTGGCACGCACGACGAGACACTGCGGCGTAGCGGGAGGTAAAGATGCGGACGGCGCAATATCTGCCGGTTCTGAGTTGGGCTCGCAGCTATGGACGGGCAGAGCTTTCTAACGATCTGATGGCGGCGGTGATCGTCACCATCATGCTGATACCCCAATCCTTGGCCTACGCGCTCCTGGCTGGATTGCCTCCAGAAGCGGGGCTGTATGCATCCATCGCGCCAATTCTTCTTTACGCAATATTTGGAACAAGTCGCGCCTTAGCGGTTGGCCCGGTTGCCGTTGTCTCACTATTAACAGCGTCGGCGGTCGGTCAGGTTGCTGAACAAGGCACGGCAGGTTACGCGGTTGCGGCACTGACCCTCGCATTTATTTCTGGCGGTTTCCTGTTGCTTTTGGGGTTCTTTCGGCTAGGCTTCTTTGCTAATTTTTTGAGCCACCCGGTAATTGCCGGGTTTATCACAGCATCTGGGATCTTGATCGCCGCCAGCCAACTCAAGCACATTTTGGGTGTGAATGCGCACGGACATACATTGCTCGAGATCGTCGCATCGATTGCAGCGCACTTGCACGAGGTGAATTGGGTTACGCTCGTTATCGGCCTCAGTGCGACGGCCTTCCTTTTTTGGGCCCGCCGATGGTTAAAACCCGGATTATTGAGGTTGGGTGCTCCGGCGGCGCTTGCCGATATTCTAACGAAGGCGGGACCTGTTGCCGCCGTAGTTGCCACTACGGTTACGGTTTGGGCACTAGATCTTGTCGAAATGGGTGTGAAAATCGTTGGGGAAGTCCCGCAAAGCCTGCCGCCGCTTACATTGCCAGTCTTTGCGCCCGACTTGCTTGCAGCGCTGTTGGTTCCGGCGGTCCTGATTTCAGTGATTGGCTTTGTCGAATCCGTCTCAGTCGCGCAAACTTTGGCAGCCAAGAAACGTCAACGGATTGATCCGGACCAGGAACTCATTGGACTGGGTGCAGCCAACATAGGCGCAGCGTTCACCGGAGGCTACCCGGTCACGGGGGGATTTGCGCGATCAGTCGTCAATTTCGATGCTGGCGCTGAAACTCCTGCTGCTGGCGCCTATACTGCGCTTGGCCTCGCGATCGCCGCCTTGGCGTTGACACCATTGGTGTACTTTCTCCCAAACGCTACGTTGGCCGCCACAATCATTGTGGCGGTTCTGAGCCTCGTGGATTTTTCGATAGTACGTAGAACATGGGACTATTCCCGTGCGGACTTCATCGCAGTATCTGCAACGGTTTTGTTGACGCTGGGCCTAGGTGTTGAAGTCGGCGTCGCGTCCGGAGTGGCGATTTCAGTTCTTCTGCATCTATACAAGACGTCTCGACCGCATGTAGCAGAAGTGGGCCGCGTGCCTGGGACAGAGCACTTTCGAAATGTCCAGCGCCACGATGTCGAAACCGCACCTGCGGTGTTGACGCTGCGCATCGACGAAAGCCTTTACTTTGTAAACGCCGGCTTTCTGGAAGAACTGATCTTCAGTCGCCTTGCCGAGCGGACGAAGGTCAAACATGTTGTTTTGATGTTCTCCGCTGTTAACGAAGTGGACTACTCAGCGCTGGAAACTCTCGAGGCGATCAATCACCGCCTCAAAGAGCTTGGTGTTGGCCTACATCTGTCCGAAGTTAAGGGGCCTGTCATGGACAGACTCAAACGGTCTCATCTTGTCGACAGTCTGAACGGCAGGGTTTTCTTGTCCCAGAACGATGCGTGGACAACGCTCATTGCAGAAGCGTGCGAGTGACTAAGATCAGCTTGGTTTGTGAACGTGATCAGAACGAGCGCTTTGGTCCGCATAGCGAACGTATGAGCGTATTTGATTAATGAACGCCTCGTTCCCATATGTGCCATCAAAGGCAATCGCTTTCTGAATAAAAGAGAACCGCCGAAACGGTCCTTCACTCGTGAATTCTTGTTTGAACTGTGACCTCAACGCTCAGTTATGAAGGACAGTCCAGACACGAGTTGTTTCAAGCCAAGCGCCGCACCGGCGAAGATGGCAGCGAATGTTACAGGCGCGCTGTAGGCCAATAATGAAAAGGCAGATATACCTTGTCCGACGCTGCAACCGACCGCGATGATCGCGCCGGGCCCCATAATCGCCGCGCCGAGCATTTGACGCTTTAGTTCACGTGGATCCTCGCATGCTTCCCATCGGAAATGACCTTTGGACCAGGACCCCAAAAATGCGCCAATGAGAACGCCGGAGACTGATCCGACCGCAAAGGACAAAGTGTTTCCAGATGCTGTCATGAGGTAGAATACCGTGTCGCCAAGGGGTGCAGCGAAGGTGTGAGTTTGCACCGGCTCACCGTCGAAACCGTGCGTCGCAACCCAATTCGTGCCAAGCCAGCCTGAAATAATCGCCAGTCCAACTACAGATCCCCAGAACACTTGTGCAGGATTGCGGCGGAAGCGCTGGTTCGCCAATGCGAAAATCACTAAGGCAACGCCGATAACGGAGCCAATGAGCCAAGCTGGGATAGAGGTTAGCTGTTCAGCAAGGAAGCTAATGCCTTGGGGACCCTTGAGATCCATCTCTACTGGAAAGACCCATACCCGCAGATATGCCAAGGGCCCGGACATCACGACGTAAGCAGAAAGACCCATGATCAAAACGATGACGAATGATCGAAGGTCGCCACCTCCCAGCCGTGCCAGTGCGCCATAGCCGCAGTTTCCACTGATGGCCATTCCGTAACCGAACATTAGGCCCCCCACGATCGAACCGAGCGGGTTCCAGGTCAGCGCAAGATATCTTGTTCCGACAGGATCAAGCCAACCCAACGCTATAGCTGTGTGGCTGCCGACAATCGCAACACCGATCGCAATTGCCCACATGCGCAGCCGCCGATCATCATCTGCGTAGAGGTAGTCTTCGATTGCACCTAACGTGCAAAAACGGCCAATGCGTGCGGCCAAGCCCAACACAATGCCACCGATCAAACCGATCAGGGCGACGGTGTTGGCGTCTCCCAATGCTTCAAACATTGCCAGTCTCCTCCCAAAGCTGGCGGGTAATATTGGCGGATTCTACTTCTCCCTGCAGAACAGATCGTAAACGACTTCCAGGATTTGCGTCGATCGATCATCAGCCAATCTGTAGTAGATCGTTTTTCCCTCGCGTCTTGTTTTCACCAAGCCCTCGAAGCGCAAGCGGGATAGTTGTTGAGATACCGCGGCTTGACGTGCTGAGAGCATTTCTTCCATCTGGGTGACCGATTTTTCCCCTGACGACAGATAACACAAAATCATCAGGCGCCCCTCATGGCTGATTGCCTTGAGGAAATTTGACGCTGTCTGAGCATTCTCCATCATTCTGTCCATGTCTTCGGCGCACATGTCCTTGGAGAACACAGGCAGTTTCGAAGATTTGTCCAACAAGATCGCCTCGCTTTCATAGCTTCACGCATTCATAACAGTTTATGTAATGCGCCACAGTTTATCCAGAGGTCTCAATCGGTACCCCCGCGTCACGCAGCAAAACGCCCAGCAACCCCCAGAAAAAATCTTCGCCGGGATAACCTTCGATCCGGCCGACCTCTTGGCCATCGTCCAGCAGAACAAAGGTTGGCGTGTAGTAGAGAGGCCGCTCCAATGCGATGCCATCAGGTATAGCTGCGTGGATATCGACACGCTGAAGTGGAGCGGCATGTCCTTCTGGTGTCTTGGAGTAGATCTCCGAGATTTCGGCATCCCAACGTGCGCACCACATACACCCATCTTCTTCGGCCATCAGAAGCGTCATTTCTGCCCGTGAAACCACGGGAGAAACAAACAACGTGATCGCAAGCAAAAGCAGAAGTAGGTGGCGCATCTCAAGCTCCGATTGACCGCAGCGATATATCTTTATTATTTTGAATATGTGAATGATAGCGCGCCAGGACAGGTTTGACCATGCTCGACATTACATTTGCAGGAGCTTTAGTCGCAGGACTGTTGTCTTTCCTGTCGCCCTGCATCCTACCTATCGTGCCGTTTTATCTTAGCTATCTGGCCGGCGTCGGGATTGATCAGATTTCTGCGGGGTCAACACTTTCCGCCGGTGTTCGTCGCAGGGCAACGCTTTCTGCAATGGCATTTGCAGCCGGAATCATTACGATCTTCATGGCACTTGGAGCGACTGCGTCGATTCTCGGTCAATTGGTCCGAGAGTATTTCGACATTCTGCGTTGGATTGCAGCGGCCATCATCATTGCGATGGGGCTGCATTTCCTGGGGTTCATTCGCATCGGATTCCTGTATCGCCAATTTCGTGCGGACGTCGGTGAGACATCAACCGTTAGCCTGATTGGGGCTTACGTCCTGGGCTTGGCATTTGCATTTGGTTGGACGCCCTGCGTCGGGCCTGTGCTCGCTGCGATCTTGTTTACAGCGGCCGGTACCGAAACGGCTTGGCGCGGAGCGGCGCTTCTATTCGTCTACGGAGTTGGAATGACCGCACCGTTTGTTCTGGCGGCCTTCCTGGTCCGCCCCTTCATGCAATGGATGGCAAGGTTCAGAAAGCACTTGCCCCTCATCGAAAAGGCAATGGGTGGCATTCTGGTGCTTTTCGGCATCCTCATCGCAACCAACTCCATCAATCACATCGCACAATGGATGCTCGACCATATGCCTTGGCTCGCAGCCATTGGTTAACTCGGGAGGAAGACATGAAACGAGTTTTGTCAGTATTGATCGCTTGTCTGATCTGCGGGGCACTTTCCGCCGCTGAACTGGGCGACGACGGTTTGCATAAAACGCCGTGGATGCGCGACACGTTCAAAGACCTCCGAGAGGATCTTGAAGAGGCCTCAAGCGAAGGTAAGCGGTTGGTGTTATTCATTGAACAGCAGGGCTGTATCTACTGCAAAAAAATGCACGATGAAGTGTTTCCCCAGCCCGACTTGGCGGCGTTTATCGAAGAGAATTTCTTTGTCGTTCAACTGGATTTGCATGGCAGCACCACCGCCACCGACTTTGACGGGGAAGAGGTTGAGCAAAGAGCACTGATGCGCAAATGGGGGATTCTGTTTACCCCGACACTTGTTTTTCTGCCGGAAGAGGTGCCAGAGGATGCTACAGCCATTGACGCTGCGGTCGCTGTGATGCCGGGAGCTTTCTCTAAGGGGACAACCTTAGATCTTTTCACCTGGGTCGACGAGAAGCGATACGAACTCGATAATGGCGAAGATTTTCAACGGTATCATGCCCGGCGCATTCAGGAGCGAAATAATGTTTCTCAAGATTGAGCTCCATCATTACAAATAAAAAAATTCATTATGATGAATTTAATGTTGCGACAGGCGGCACTCGTCGACTACGGTACACAAATGCTTTGGGTCGCAAGGCGCCGCCGGCGTGTTAGCAAATGGGAGGGATCATGAAGCTGAGACTCTTAACATTAGTCTGCGCAATGACGGGCGTCGCCGCATTTGCGGCAGATACAGACCCGAGAGACGTAACCTATGACGACTATGGCGCTATCGAAGTCTCTTTGACTGGCGCTAATGGTGATGCGGCAAATGGCGCGCTTATCGTTGGCGACAAATCAAAAGGCAATTGCGTGGCATGCCACGCGGTCTCGGCTTTGGCCGAAATACCGTTCCATGGCGAAGTTGGTCCGATGCTGGATGGCGCTGGTGATCGTTGGACCGAAGCAGAACTTCGCGGATTGGTCGCAAATGCAAAGATGACATTCGAAGGCACGGTGATGCCTGCGTTCTACAAGGATGACGGATATATCCGCCCGGGCGACGCCTATACCGGAAAAGCCCCAACAGCGCCTTTGACGTCGATCCTAACAGCACAAGAAATCGAAGACGTGGTCGCGTTTCTTGCGACCCTGAAAGAAGAATAGATGCGCTTCCAGGCGCAGATTTTCGAAGAATCAAAGGAGATTGAAAATGGAACTCTCTCGCCGCGAGACACTGGCCCTTGGGCTGAGCGCCGCGTTCCTGACAATTATGCCGCTTCGGGCAAATGCAGCTGCTGAAGATGCCATCGCGGCATTTACAGGCGGGGCAGATGTGGCTGACGGCGGTGTTACATTGACTGCACCGGAAATCGCTGAAAACGGCAATACTGTGCCAATCGAAGTCAGTGCTCCGGGCGCAGCTGCAATTCTAATCGTGGCTGCAGGCAACCCCGAACCTGGCGTTGCAACATTCAATTTCGGTCCGTTGGCGGCTGAACAAGACGCATCAACCCGCATCCGTCTTGCCGGAACGCAGGACGTCATTGCCGTGGCGAAGATGGCAGATGGCAGCTTCGCCAAAGCGTCCGCGACCGTAAAAGTGACAATCGGCGGCTGCGGCGGCTGATCGCCACGCGCCCTGAAGAACAGGAGATTAACCAATGGCATCCGGTGTAAAACCCCGCGTCAAGGTTCCAAAGACAGCCGCTGCTGGTGAAACCATAACGATCAAGACACTGATCAGTCACAAGATGGAAAGCGGCCAGCGTAAGGACAAAGAAGGAAACGTCATCCCGCGTTCGATCATCAATCGGTTCACCTGCGAGTTTAATGGGGAAATGGTGGTTGACGTTACCATGGAGCCGGCGATTTCGACCAATCCGTACTTCCAGTTTGAAGCAACAGTGCCAGAAGCCGGTGAGTTTGTTTTCACCTGGTACGATGACGATGGCTCTGTCTACGACGAGAAGAAAACGATCGAGATTGCTTAACGGCTCGACCACTAAGGAAGGTCAGCGCTGGTTGCAAATTCTGGCGCTGGTCCGCTAAGGGAGGAACGCAATGAATACCAAGGCACTAACGGCTATCGCGGCAGTTCTGGTTTTCCCAGTGGCAGCAATGGCCGGTCCTGACGAAGAGAATCTTGTGATCAATGACGAGCTGAACATGACCTCGGTCACTGAAGCTCCGGCACATCTGGAAAATCTGGACACGATCTATTCGGGTTGGCATTTCCGCACGGATGAAACGCAAGCGCTTCAAATTGATGATTTCGACAATCCGGCGATGATCTTCGTTGATCAGGCCGCCGATCTCTTCCAGACGGTTGATGGTGCCGCTGGCGAGAGCTGTGCCTCCTGCCACGATGGGGTGGAAAGCTTCAAAGGATTGCAGGCGTCGATGCCAAAGGTTGATGCCGAAAGTGGCAAGCTGGTGGTTATGGAAGATCTGATCAACAAGTGCCGTACGGACCGCATGGAGGCAGATGCCTGGAAATGGTCTGGTGGTGACATGCAGGGTATGGTCGCCTTGATCGGTCTGCAGTCACGCGGTTTGCCAATGAACGTCGCTATTGACGGCGATGCCGCCCCGTTCTGGGAACAGGGTAAAGAAATGTACTACACCCGCTTTGGCCAACTGGAACTGAGCTGTGCCAATTGTCACGAAGAAAACTGGGGCAACATGATCCGAGCGGACCACCTGAGCCAAGGTATGATCAACGGGTTCCCGACATATCGTCTGAAACAAGCCAAGCTGATCTCGCGCCACAATCGTTTCCGCGGCTGTATTCGCGATACGCGGGCGGAAACTTTTGCCGAAGGATCGGACGAGTTTCGCGCGCTTGAGCTTTATGTGGCCTCGCGTGGCAACGGGCTTTCAGTCGAAACTCCTGCAGTACGTCAATAGCGAACGACCCGCGTGGACAATGTCCTGCGCGGGTTTTTCCAGAAAGATAACATTCACACATTTATATGTGTTATAAGAGAGCTGATAGATGATTTCTCGACGTGACTTCTTGCAAGTTTCAATGGCTGCATCGGCTTTGTACGGGGCGTCCGGGTTCGGTAACTGGGCCAGACTTGCCGCGCAGCAAAGCCTAACGCAGGATCAATTGCTGGAGTTCGAAACCTTCGGCAATATCAGCCTGATCCATGTCACCGATATTCACGCGCAACTCAAACCGATCTATTTCCGCGAACCCGAGATAAACCTTGGTATTGGCGATGCACGAGGGCAGATGCCGCATGTCACAGGGGCGGCGTTCCGCAAGGCCTACGGGATCGAAGATGGAAGCCCGTCGGCCTATGCGCTGACCTACAATGATTTCTCTTCGCTGGCCAAGACCTATGGTCGGGTTGGCGGATTGGACCGAGTCTCAACTGTCATTAACGCCATTCGTGCTGACCGCCCTGATGCCCTGCTACTGGACGGGGGCGATACTTGGCACGGTTCCTACACCTGCTATCAGACGGCCGGTCAGGACATGGTCAATGTCATGAACGCTCTGAATCCCGATGCTATGACCTTCCATTGGGAGTTCACGTTGGGCAGCGACAGGGTTAACGAAATCGTCGAAGGTTTGCCCTTTGCGGCCTTAGGTCAAAACATCTTTGATGCCGAGTGGGACGAACCTGCAGAATTGTTCCAACCCTACAAGTTTTTTGATCGGGGCGGAGCAAAGGTTGCTGTTATCGGGCAAGCGTTTCCTTACATGCCAATCGCGAACCCAGGCTGGATGTTCCCAGAATACTCGTTCGGTATCCGGGATGAAAACATGCAGGCCATGGTCGACGAGGTTCGCGATGCTGGCGCTGATGTCGTTGTCGTCCTCAGCCACAACGGCTTTGACGTGGACAAGAAGATGGCAGGTCGGGTGCAAGGGATCGACGTGATCCTTAGCGGCCACACTCATGACGCGCTGCCGGAGCCGGTTCTGGTCGGAAAAACGCATATCATCGCGTCTGGTTCGAACGGAAAATTCGTCAGCCGCGTCGATCTCGACGTGAGGGACGGGCAGATGATTGGGTTGAAGCACAAGCTGATCCCTATCTTCTCTGACGTCATCGCTCCTGATCCTAAGATCACCGCTCTGATAGATGATCAGCGCGCGCCGTTTGAAGCTGCGCTGAGTGAGGTGATTGGCAAAACGGATTCGTTGCTCTACCGCCGCGGCAACTTTAACGGCACCTGGGATGACCTGATTTGCGATGCCCTGATCAATGAGCGTGAGGCAGACATCGCGATGTCGCCTGGCGTCCGTTGGGGACCCTCAATCCTGCCGGGACAAGATATCACGCGCGAGGACATCTGGAACGTCACATCGATGTCGTATCCCAATGCCTATCGCACAGAAATGACAGGCGAATTCATCCATGTGATCCTCGAGGATGTCGGTGACAACCTGTTCAACCCCGACCCTTACTACCAGCAGGGCGGCGATATGGTCCGCGTCGGTGGTCTTGGCTACCGCATCGATGTGACCAAACCACAAGGGCAGCGGATCAGCGAAATGACCCTGCTCAAAACGGGTGAAGCGATTGATCCATCGAAAACCTACGTCGTGGCTGGTTGGGCCAGTGTCAACGAAGGCACTGAAGGTCCACCGATCTGGGATGTCGTCGAAAACCACATTCGCAACCTTGGCACCGTCACGGTGCAAGAGAACACCAGTGTCGATGTTGTCGGCGCTTAAGAAACAGATGGAGACCTAAGAGATATGGATGACGCGTTCAAACCGTCCCGCCGGGCCTTCCTGAAAGGCAGTGCTGCGGTCGCCGCAGGGTCAGTTGCGGGTGCGGCAGCGGCAGACACGCCCGATCCACTTATAACAGAGCTTCAGGATTGGGCGTCTTACACGGGTGCCGGTGTCGATGAGTCACCTTATGGAATGCCGATCAGCTTCGAATCTCATGTCGTTCGGCGCAACGTGGAATGGCTGACCGCCTCTCCGATTTCGTCGATCAACTTCACACCGATCCACGCGCTTGATGGCACGATCACTCCGCAAGGATGCGCTTTTGAGCGCCATCACTCAGGCGCGATCGAGCTACGCAAGGAGGATTATCGCCTGATGATCAACGGGCTGGTCGATCGCCCGCTGGTCTTTACCTACGATGACATCGAGCGGTTCCCTCGCGAAAACCATGTGTATTTCTGCGAATGTGCGGCAAATACCGGTATGGAGTGGGCGGGTGCGCAACTCAACGGCGTCCAATTCACCCATGGCATGATTCACAACATGGAATACACCGGTGTTCCGCTGCGTACGCTGTTGCAGGAAGCAGGCGCCGATATCTCACCCGACAAATGGGTCTATGTTGAGGGCGCAGACGCGTCATCCAATGGCCGCTCCATCCCGATGGAAAAAGCACTGGATGACGTGTTGGTGGCTTTCAAGGCAAATGGTGAAGCACTGCGCATGGAACATGGATACCCTGTGCGACTGGTTGTTCCCGGGTGGGAAGGCAACATGTGGGTCAAGTGGCTACGCCGCATCGAAGTTGTCGATGTGGCGGTCGAAAGCCGAGAAGAAACATCAAAATACACTGATGTCTACGCCGATGGCACAGCCCAGAAATGGACGTGGGTGATGGATGCAAAATCCGTCATCACCTCACCCAGCCCGCAAATGCCGATCAAACACGGACCGGGACCCTTGGTCATTTCCGGGCTTGCCTGGTCAGGCCATGGGCAAATTACGCGGGTCGATGTGTCCAAGGACGGTGGGATCACCTGGGAGACGGCGCGTCTTGGCAAGCAGGGCGACAGCAAGGCTTTGACGCGTTTCTATCTCGATACGAACTGGGACGGAGCACCAATGCTTTTGCAGGCCCGGGCGATAGATGAGACCGGCTATGTGCAGCCGACCAAAGACCAGCTACGCGAAAAGCGCGGAGAGAACTCGGTCTACCACAACAACTGTATCCAGACTTGGTACGTGAGCGCAGAAGGGATCGCCGAGAATGTCGAAGTCTCTTAGTCATGTTTTCCTGCCTGTATTCGGCGGCACGGCGTTGGTGCTTGCGGCGGCAGTGGCCATTGCGAACCGGAACTACGGCCAATCGCAGATAGAAACCTTGGAAACCCGGATCAGTCAGGTTGAGGCGCATGCAGCTACAGCCCAGGAAAACGCGCAAGCAGAGGCCAACCGGGCAGCCGAACTGGCAGCCAAGGTCGAAGAAATCCAGACCGCAGCGGCCGAGCGTGTCGCAAACGGGATGAACCTGACCGCGCCTGCGCCCAACAATGAGGGCACATACGGGCTTGGGCGCCCCGCGCTGGAGCAAGAGATTGCTGCCTGGGACGTCGATGTCTTGCCCGATGGGCGCGGTTTGCCGGTTGGATCAGGCGACGTCTGGACCGGAGAAGAAGTGTTTGTCGACCGGTGTGCGTCCTGTCACGGAGAGTTTGCCGAAGGCGCCGACAATTGGCCTGTTCTGGCCGGCGGTTTCGACACGCTAGCCGACGAAGATCCTGTGAAAACCGTAGGGTCTTATTGGCCGCATTTGTCGACCGCCTGGGATTACATTTCCCGCTCAATGCCGTTTGGTGAAGCGGGCACGCTTACGGCGGATGAGACCTACGCAATCGTCGCCTACATCCTTTATTCCAATGATCTGGTGGATGACGACTTCGTTCTCAGCAACGAAAACTTCGCCGATTTCGAGATGTACAATATGGACGGTTTTGTCGTCGATATTCGACCCGAGACGGAATACGCGGAATGGCGAGAGGAGCCTTGCATTGAGAACTGCAAAACAGAGGCCGCAGTTACTATGCGTTCTGTCTTTCTGGTTGAGACGCCACCAGAAGGCGGTTCGAATTCGGTCATGAATGAAGCCAGCGCGGACGGGTTGCCGACGTTTACGGCAGAAGGGCCTTCTTTCATTCCGACCGCAGCGCCAAAGCCTGAAGAAGAAGCCGCCGCAACACCGGCTGTTCAGGAAATCGACGAGGCTGATCAGACTACGGACCTGTTCGCAGCCGGTGAAAAGGTCTTCAAGAAGTGCAAATCCTGCCATCAGATTGGTGACGGTGCTAAGGACAGCACGGGTCCTGCGCTGAACGGAGTTATCGGGGCCAACGCAGGGTCGGTTGAAGGGTTCAAATACTCCAAAGCTATGAAAACAGCTGCCGAGGCTGGTCTTGTTTGGACCGAAGAAGAAATGGCGGCCTTCCTGGCAAAACCCAAGGACTACATGAAGGGCACACGCATGTCCTTTGCTGGGCTCAAGAAACCAGACGATATTGAAGCCGTGATCGTTTACCTCAAGTCGTTCAGAAGCTGATCATGCGGTGGTTGAACATTTTGACCTGCGCGGCGGTTATGGTTGCTGTTGCCCCATCGACCCACGCCACCGAAAGCCTAGGCGACGCCGAAGCCGGGAAAGAAGTGTTCGCCAAATGCAAAGGCTGCCATCAGGTGGGCGAAAGAGCCGAAAACAAAATCGGGCCGCATTTGAATGGTGTCTTTGGGCGCAAGGCTGCGGGTCTGGATGCTTTTAACTACTCAAAAAGCCTAGAGCGCGCGGGCAACTCGGGTCTGGAATGGCACGCTGACACTCTGTCCGCCTACATCGAAAACCCACGTGCATTTGCGTCCGGCACCAGGATGAGCTTTCGTGGTCTGAAAGACTCGGAAGACCGCGCCAATGTGATCGCCTATTTGCGGGCGTTTTCCGACAATCCTCAGGACATCCCGGAAGCGGACCCGACGGCGAAAGGAACGGATCATTCCATAGACCCCGCGATTCTCGCGATTCAAGGAGATCCTGAGTACGGCGCATATCTCAGCAGCGAATGCACAACGTGTCACCAGATCGAAGGTGGCGATGAGGGCATTCCGTCGATTGTGTATTGGCCTGACGAAGACTTCGTAGTCGCCATGCACGCTTACAAAGACAAACAGCGGCCACATCCGGTCATGCAAATGATAGCCGGACGGCTGAGCAATGACGAGATCGCGGCATTGGCCGCCTATTTCAAGAATCCAGAGTGACCATGTCTAAGGGGAGGAAACGCAATGACACTCAATAGACGAGTATTTCTTGGAGCCGCTGGGGTAGTGGCCGCCGGGCTATCTGCGCCGATGGTGCTGGCACAAGGCAAGCCCCGTGTGGTGGTTGTTGGCGGCGGTGCAGGTGGTGCGACTGCCGCGCGGTACATCGCCAAGGATAGCAAAGGTGAGGTTGACGTGACGCTGATCGAGCCGTCTCGGACCTACTACACCTGTTTCTTCTCAAACCTCTATCTGGGAGGTTTTCAGGAGCTATCGGACATCGCCCACAGCTATGGCACGCTTGCCGCGAACTACGGTATCAACGTCGTGCATGATTGGGCCACTGGGGTCGACAGCGACGCAAAGACGGTGTCCTTGGCAGGTGGCGGGTCAGTTCCTTATGACAAGCTAATCCTTAGCCCGGGTATCGACTTTGTTGATGGTGCGGTCGATGGCTGGGACCTCTCGGCCCAAAATAAGATGCCGCATGCTTACAAAGCTGGTTCTCAGACAGAGCTTTTGAAAGCGCAGATCATGGCGATGCCCGAAGGCGGTACCTTCGCGATGGTCGCTCCCCCGAACCCGTACCGTTGCCCGCCCGGGCCGTATGAACGGGTTTCGATGGTGGCGCACGTGCTGAAGGCAAACAACCCAACAGCAAAGATCATTGTAGCCGATCCGAAGCCGAAATTCTCGAAAATGGCTTTGTTCCAAGAAGGCTGGGGAAACAACTACGAAGGAATGGTCGACTGGATCGGCGAAGATTTCGGCGGTGGCAATGTATCCGTGAATCCGGATGCAATGACGGTGACTATCGACGGCGAAGAGACGAAGGTCGATGTCTGCAATGTGATCCCAGCGATGAAAGCCGGTCGCATTGCGGAAATGGCGGGAGTGACCGATGGCAACTGGGCACCAGTAAACGCTGCGGACATGTCCTCCAAAGCCGATCCGGATATCTACGTTCTTGGTGATGCCAGCCAGCAGGGTGACATGCCGAAATCCGGATTTTCGGCAAACAGCCAGGCGAAAGTATGTGCGAACGCAGTAAGAGGTGCGTTGACCGGGTCAAAAGTATTCCCGGCCAAGTTCTCGAACACATGCTGGTCGCTGATCGATACCGATGATGGCGTTAAGGTTGGGGCAACCTATGAGGCGACGCCAGAAAAGATCGCGAAAGTCGACGGCTTTATCAGCCAAACCGGTGAAGATGCCGATTTGAGAAAAGCAACTTACGAAGAGTCACTGGGTTGGTACGCCGGTATCACGTCGGACATGTTCGGTTGAGGCATTCGGGGGCTTTGACCGGTGTCAAAGACCCCGATGATCAATCTGAGAAAATGCGGTTCAGGAGGAGGACTAAAACCATGAAACACTTTATTGCCGCAGCCGCGTGTTCCGCTGTTCTGGCGGGCCCAGCATTTGCAGAAGAGATCATCACTATCCCCTTCGACGGCAGTTTTGATGATGCAACATTCGCCGTCGAGTCCGCGATTGTGGGACAGGGACTGGTCATCGACTATGTAAGCCACGTCGGCGACATGTTGAATCGAACAGGCGCTGATGTCGGCAGCGACAAACAGCTATTTGCAGCTGCAGACATCTTCATCTTCTGCTCGGCAAAAATCTCGCGTGAAGTGATGGAAGCAGACCCGATGAATATTGGCTTCTGCCCCTATGGGATTTTTGTAGCCGAAGACGACGATGGCGTGATGGTTGGATACCGAAGCTATCCTGATGGACCAATGCAAAAGGTTCAGACCCTGTTGTCCGGGATCGTAGAAGAAGCTGTTGGGAATTGAAATGAACTATCAGCAGTTTTTTCGTGGTCAACTCGACCAGCTTCAGGAGGAAGGGAACTACCGGGTCTTTGCGGATCTCGAAAGGCAGCGTGGCGCTTTCCCGACAGCGCGTAGCTACGCGGAAAATGGCCCCGAGAAAGTCACTGTGTGGTGCTCAAATGACTATCTGGGGATGGGTCAGCACCCCAATGTTATTGCAGCAATGCACAAGGTGATCGATGAGGTTGGTGCCGGAGCGGGAGGAACGCGTAATATCTCTGGAACGACCCACCAGCATGTTTTGCTGGAGCAAGAGCTTGCTGACTTGCACGGCCAAGACGCTGCGCTGCTGTTTACGTCCGGTTACGTCTCGAACTGGGCTGCCTTGGGAACATTGGCGTCTCGCATTCCGGGCATCACAGTCTTATCTGACGAGTTAAACCATGCCTCGATGATCGAAGGAATTCGCCACAGTCGTTGCCAAAAGCGTATCTGGAAACACAATGATTTAGCCGACCTTGAAAGGCACCTTGCTGAACTGCCTGCCAATGCACCGAAGCTCATTGCGTTTGAGAGCGTCTATTCCATGGATGGCGATATTGCACCAATTGCCGAGATCTGTGATCTGGCTGATCGCTATGGTGCGATGACCTATTTGGATGAGGTTCACGCCGTAGGGCTTTATGGACCACACGGCGGAGGCATTGCCGAACGCGAGGGCCTGATGGATCGGCTAACCGTCATTGAGGGGACATTGGGCAAAGCATTCGGCGTAGTTGGTGGATACATCGCAGCGTCGAAAGAGCTTGTCGACTTTGTGCGATCCTTCGCCAGCGGGTTTATCTTTACCACTGCATTGCCTCCCGCCGTGGCCGCAGGAGCTGCTGCTTCGGTTCGGCACCTGAAGCAAAGCAATTCGGAACGACATCTACACCAGCAGCGCGTGCGCGAGGTGCGAGACAGGCTGGACGATCTGGGCATTCCGCATACACCGAACCCAAGTCACATAATTCCGGTCATGGTCGGCGATCCGGTCAAGTGTCGCTTCATCTCTGACGTGCTGATGCGTGACTATGGAATTTACATCCAGCCGATCAACTATCCAACCGTCCCCAAGGGAACGGAACGTCTACGGATTACACCTTCCCCAGTGCATTCCACCGACGACGTGGATCGACTGGTGTCTGCCTTGGGTGAGCTATGGACGCAATGCCATTTGGCGCGCAGGCCAATGGCCGCTCAATGACAATGACAATGACAACTTGACCGAAGACAAGGACGCGCAAGCAACCAAGTGAGAGTCTCCATTGATGGAAAGGCTCATCGATTTGTTGGGAGACCCTGGCGCTTTGGCATTTGCCGGTGCGCTTGTCGGTATCTTGTTCGGCGTGACGGCCCAGAAGTCTCACTTTTGTTTGAGAGCGTCGGCCGTCGAAGTCGCCGAAGGCGAGCTTGGTCCTCGCCTGGCTGTCTGGCTGATCGCCTTCACCGCAGCGCTCACCTTAGTGCAGGCGTTTGTCGCATTTGAGTGGTTAGACCTTTCCGAGACACGCGCGATTGCGTCGACGGGCAGCCTCAGCGGCGCAACAATTGGCGGAGCGATGTTCGGCGTTGGTATGGTTCTGGCGCGTGGGTGTGCATCTCGCCTGTTAGTATTGGCCTCCTGCGGTAATCTGCGCGCCCTGATTACAGGATTGGTTTTAACCTTAGTGGCTCAGGCTGCTTACACGGGCGTTCTTAGTCCCGCCCGCGAATTGCTTTCCGGGATCTGGACTGTCTCAGGGGGCGCCTCGAGAGATCTTTCAGAAATACTTGGATTTTCGCCAGTGGTTTATACAGCCGTTGCAGTATTGGGATTGGTGTCGGCAATTGCATTCGCATTCCACCGGAGAGTCGCGCCAATCAGGATCGTAACAGCCGCAGGAGTTGGCGTGGCGGTGGCGCTTGGCTGGTTAATGACATTTGCCATCGCGCAAGCATCATTTGAAGTCGTGCCTGTTTCGTCAGTCACGTTCACCGGACCGGCTACGGATACACTGATGGCGTTGGTTGCCGAGCGAAACGTCGTGTTGTCCTTCGGTATCGGCCTTGTTCCAGGCGTAGCAATTGGTGCCGCAGGCTCGGCCCTAACTGCAGGGGAGTGGAAGATCGAACGTTTTGGTCCGGATGCTCCGATGGAGCGCTACCTTGTTGGAGCTGTCCTCATAGGGTTTGGAGCCATGCTGGCCGGAGGTTGCGCCGTGGGTGCAGGGCTTTCAGGAGGGTCCGCCCTGTCATTGACGGCTTGGCTTGCCGTTTTCTTCATGTGGGTTGGAGCGATCAGCGCGCATAGGTTAATGCGCCGAATTCCTGTTCCTCAAACGTCCTGAGTTATTCGAATTCCATCTGCTCAAATACCCGCCCGGCATTTTTTGTCGCCAGTTCCTCAAACGTGTCCAAATGGGCATACGGTGACTGATCGACATAGTAAGCCTCTGCCAGATCGCCGCCGGCATCCATGTGCTCTTGGATCTTGCCGCGCAGGTAGACTAGGTAGTCGCGTGTATAACGGCGCACCTGATCCATGTTCGTCGGATGACCATGTCCGGGGATGACATATTTGGCTCCCAAAGCTTCGAACTCGTTGTCCCATGTTTCAAGCCAATCCGCCGTATAGGTCTCTTGAAAGATCGGCAGCATTCGCTCGTGAAACGCCATATCACCCGCGATAACAAGGCTTTGGTTCGGCAGCCAAATCGAGATATCGCCGGGACTATGGGCCGGCCCGAGATATTTGGCCTCAATCCGGAAATCACCCATTTCAACCACGTATTCATCCTCGAATGTCTCGGTTGGGCCTGCCAGGAAGGTTCTTTCCGCCTTGTCCTGGTTGTACCGCTGCATTCCTTCAAGGATCTGTGGGCCGTATTCCTCGAATTCAGCCGCAGCATCCGAATGGGCGATGATCGGAATACCCAGCTCTGACCAGTAGGCGTTGCCAAGCATCGCGTGCCCCTGACCATTCTCGTTGAAGACAAACTTAACCGGCTGATCCGTGATTGCCTGAATTTCCTGGTGAAGCGCTTCGGCAAGCACATAAGCCGCGCCGCCGTTTATGACGATCACGCCATCTCCGGTAACTATGAAGCTGAGGTTGTTGTTGTGACCAGAGTTCTCGTAGGTCGGCGGGGCGGTTGCGCCAATGGCGGAATAGACTCCGGGGATGTACTCGACCGGTTCGGAATACAGCACACTTTGCGGGTATTGGTCTGCAATATCCTCGCTTGCCCAAACTGGTGTGGTTAGGGCCAAGAAAATCGCCAGCGATCGCATCATTATTGTTCTCCAATGAACTTATAAGCAGACCCAGTCTTCTCGATCCAGCCGATTCCACCATTCGGCAGGTGGAAACCAATTATTTTCATTTGCTCGTGTGAAATCTGATCCAGCAGTGAAATCCGGGTTGCTGCCGCCGCCTGCGGATCCTGATCCGTGCCGCTGTGCCAGTCGGGGCGTTCAAAAGCTACGTGTGGATTTCCCAGCGCGTCGCCGACAATCATCACGGATTCACCGCCGCTGCGAATTTCAAACGCCATGTGACCGGGAGTGTGTCCAAAGCTCGCGCGTGCGGCAATACCGGGAAGGATCTCTTGCCCGTCGTCAAAGAACGCGACCTGATCCTCAATTGCTTCCATACGCCGTTTTGCGCCTACTGCGAACGCAGCGCGATCTTCTCCAATGGTATCCACCGTTGAGGGGTTCCACCAATAATCCCACTCACTACGGCCAAAGTGATGCGTGGCGTTGGGGAACAGAAGGTCGTCGAAATCATCCAAAACGCCCCAAATGTGATCCGGGTGCGCATGGGTGAAGATCACGTGCGAGATGTCTTCGGGCGACAGGTCGGTTGTTTCAAGAGCCTCCAGAAGCTTACCAGAAGTGGGCATGAAATCTGGCCCAGCTCCCACATCGAACAGCACGGAGTTTTGATCATCTTGATAAAGTGCCACGTTGCACTCTGGCTCGTACTTGGTCGCGTCCACCTTGTAGTTGCCCAAAAGCTGCCTGAGCTCTTCCTTTGGCATGGCGCCAAAGACCATTTCCGAAGGCAATGACAGGTACCCATCTGACATGGTTGTAATCCGAGCCGAAGCACCGAGTTGTAACTCTGCCCACCCGATCTTGGATTGAACTCCAAGCGCAGCGATACACGTGGCGCCATACAAGAATCTGCGTCGTGAAAACTCATTTCGATCCATTAACAATCAATAAAATGAATATATTAATTTGTAAATGACGTAAGGTGGGGTCTTTCCAGAAGAACTAGAGTTGAGGCGGGCAGGGGCTTTCGCAGCATTTACTCTATGAAATAAAAACTCCAATCAAGCACCTCAAGACAGCTCCAATGTCATTCGCCTTGCGGTGGAGCTGTATACAGGCGTCATGTCCTATGCAATTTGCTCGTCGCTCGATGTCTGCTCTGTCCGCAAAGAGGTCACTCATGACTTTTCAGCGAACGTTTGCATCTGGCTTTAAAACGGACACGGATGAGCGAATAGCCTGCCGCTGTCTGAGGTTTTGTATTCGGGAAAAATCGAAAAAAGAAGCGTGGGCGGGGTTCCGATGGCAGCCGCAGCATTTCTCAGAAAATCAAAAATTTTTTCGAAAGGAGTGACGGGCCGTGGGGGCGCAAGCTCCACTCGCTCCCGTGTTTTTGTCGGGGGGGGGTATTTTCGGGATTTTGCCTGACCTGACAAAGCCCACCCCGACGCCTACCTTTCGATCGACGAAGCCTCACTGCATGCTGGTACTAGGTCGATCTCATTGTGTATCTCGATCGCCGTTGGTTTCGGGTTTCGCGGGTAGGATAACACAGGCCAAGTCGCGCGTATTCTCATTATGTCAGCGGCGCAGTAGCACTTTACGCCATCTCGCTGGATACACTCGTGGTAGTCTGCCCCGACATATGTCCGGTCACGGCGCTTGCCTTCTCGAATGCGGATTAGGAGAACAGGTTGCAGGTCGTTGTGCCAGCGGATGTCACAGGCCGCACAGGCATGGATGTCCCTGCCGAGGCTACCGAACACCCGTGTGGCGACCTCCACGGCGTCGGGATTACCATCCAGAAATTCGAATATGAGGGGCGTCGCCTCAATGGTGACGACACCGGACTTGCGGGCCTGTGCGGCGCGCTTCCTGCGCTCATGACGGTTCGTTAGCGGGCCTCGAAATGATGGTTTGCGCCAAAAAGAGCCAAAATGCGCCTAGTGCAACGCCCACCTATATTTGAAAAAACCTGAAATCGTGTTTTTGAGTTTTTGCAAACATACCTGCGCGGACGAGTTGGCGCTTTTTGGGGTGCATCGGCGCAAATGCAATGAAATCGAATACTTAACCTTTTTCACTTTTCGACCCTGCAGACATTTTCATATAGAAAATTCGGGCGCTTTCGCTGATTTCAGGTGCATCTTTCGTCCGCTCAACGCGAAACACCCATCTGGTCTTTCGACCGGTGCGACTTCCGAGGTTCATGCGCGCGGCCCTGAGCGTGTAGGCGTCATCAACCTTGGTGTCGCGGTTGCGTCGCAGGTATCCCGTCACCGCTTGGTTGGATGGTCTCGTGTCGCCCGAGAACGCCCGGTTGCGGGTTATGTGTGTTCGGCTGATTTGGCAGGTAGGGGTGCTGGTGTCAAGGGCAGGAGCGAGGGGCCAGCCCCTCGCGCACCCCGGGATATTGAGAGCCAGATGAAGAGGGATCCGGGAATTGCACTTGGGCACGTGGCGTGCATGATGCTGCAAAAGGATAGAGGGTCTCATGGCAGCGACAAGTTTTCTCGAGACGGCGCAGGGGCGGCGGCTGGCTTATCACAAGAGCGCGGGGACAGGACCGACTATCGTTTTCCTGGGCGGGCTGAAGTCGGATATGGAAGGCACCAAGTCCGTGCATCTGGAGGCCTGGGCGCAGGTGCGGGGGCAGGCGTTTTTACGGTTCGATTACTCCGGGCACGGTGAAAGTTCGGGGGCATTTACCGATGGCTGCATCGGTGATTGGCATGAAGACACCGTCGCGGCGGTGACAGCGCTGACAGATGGGCCTTTGATCGTTGTGGGGTCGTCCATGGGAGGATGGCAGGCGTTGTTGCTGGCCAAGACGATGCCAGATCGAATTGCGGGCATGGCTACAATTGCTGCTGCGCCGGATTTTACCGAAGATGGTTATTGGGCGGCATTCAGCGATGAACAAAAGGCTGCGCTGGACAGCGTTGGTCATGTAGAACTGCCCTCTGACTACATGGAGCCCTATATCATCACCAAGCAAATGATCGAGGACGGGCGGCAGCGATTGGTTCTGCGAGACCCGCTTCATCTGCCCTTTCCAGTGCGTTTCTTACAGGGAACAGCCGACACGGCGGTGTCCACGGAAACTGCTGTGCGGTTGCTGGATCACGCGACCGGGCCAGATATGCGCCTGTTGCTGGTCAAGGAAGCAGACCACCGGTTCTCGGACGGGCCTTGTCTGAGGATGATCGAAGACGCGGTTTTAGACGTGTTGGGAGCGGTCTGATGCGGCGTTTTGGTTGGCTGCTTGGGCGGATTTTTCTGGCGCTGATCGTCGCCTGCGGCGTGATCTACTGGTTCGGACCACGAGAGGAAGTCGATCTGCATCCAAGCTTTGATTCCCGTAAGTTTGGCGAAGGGGTGCAGGTCTATTTTGAAAGCACCGAAGCCGCGTTCGACGATATTGTTCCAGGTGTCGAAAAGCGTGTGGTCTGGCGGGAGGGATTCAAGGAACAGCGCACGCCCTATTCCGTTCTGTACATCCACGGCTTTTCAGCAAGTTCCGAGGAAATCCGACCCGTTCCAGATCTGGTGGCGGAAGCGCTGGGGGCAAATCTTGTCTACACACGCTTGCAGGGCCATGGCCGGGTTGGACCTGCGATGGCGGAAGGCACAGCCTCGGGCTGGATGCAGGACACTGCCGAAGGCTTGGCCGCGGCGCGCGCGGTTGGGGACAAGGTGATCGTGATTTCAACCTCGACCGGAGGGACGCTTGCCGCTGCTGCTGCGTTGGATGCCGATCTCAGCGCGGATGTCGTCGGTATGGTTTTTGTGTCTCCAAACTTCGGCGTAAATACCGTCGCTGCGTGGGTGCCTTCCTTGCCTTGGGCGAGGCGTTGGTTGCCGATCCTGATGGGGCCAGAGCGTGACGTGTCAGGACCGGACCCTGAGAAAAACAAATACTGGTCAGCAGTTTACCCATGGGAAGCAGTCGTGCCGATGTCTGTTCTGGTGGATACGGTGTATGCGCTGGATTTTTCGCAGGCTTCGGTGCCGGCGTTGTTTTGGTTTTCGGACGATGATCAGGTCGTGCGCCCCAACAGAACACATAAGGTCGCCGAGGCCTGGGGCGCGCCCGCAACGGTCGAGTTGGTCACGATGGGGTCCGGGGACGATCCCGCGTCACATGTCATTGCAGGGCGGCTGATGTCACCGGGACAGACCGATGCCGCTGTTGCGGGTATTCTAGAGTGGCTGAAACAGTTGGGCGTCGAGTGACGCCCGACCGGAGTTGAGGAGACGGAATGAGAAAACCGGGGAGTATGTGGAGCCTGGAGACTTTGGGTCGCGTCCGCCTGTCCCGGCACTTTTTCATGCGTGACTTCCTTTATTCCGAGATTGGCAATTTCCACAAGAAACAGAATATTCCAGACAATCCGGATCTGGCGATTGAGACAGGGTGCGCATTTTGCGAAACCCTGCTGGACCCATTGGAGGAAACCTTTGGTCGGATCGCTGTGCGATCAGGGTACAGGTCGCCGTCGTTAAACCAGTTCGGCAATGAAAATCGACTAAACTGCGCCCGCAATGACAACCCGCTGGAATGCCATATCTGGGATCGAGGCGAAGGCGATGCGCGGATCGCCGGTGCGTCAATCGTCATCCCCTGGTTTGCGGATCAATACGCGCAGGGGCGCGACTGGCGCGATCTGGCGTGGTGGATGCACGATCATCTTGACTATTCCGAGATCTGGTTCTTTCCGAAGCTCTGCGCGTTCAATCTTGTGTGGCGGCCCAAACCATTGCGCAGGATTGACAGCTATATCGCGCCACGCGGATGCCTGTTGAAGCCTGGCGCGGAACCGGTTGAAAACAGATCCGAGCGACAACGCCGCTATAGTGATTTTCCTGTGTTTCGGGCAATTGCCTATCCGTGAAGTTTCCCTTGCCCGGTCGCGGCAAACCTTCCATCCTGTCAGGAAAGAGAAGAGCTCGGATAACCGAGAGGATGGAGGCCCCCGCGTGATCGAGCCGCTGGTGTTCTTGCCTGGATTTATGTGTGATGCCCGACTGTTTCGCCCGCAGGTCGAGCTGTTGTCCCGCACGCGGGCAGTGACGGTTGCGCCTGTATCCGGTGGCGAGCGGATTGAAGAAATCGCTTCGGGTCTGTTGGACCAGCTGCCGCATCGTTTCGCGCTGGCCGGTCTGAATCTTGGGGGCGTCGTGGCACTCGAGTTGATCCGACGGGCACCGGAACGCGTTTCGCGCTTATGCTTGATGGCTACTGACGCGCAGGCAGATACACCGCAAATAGCGGCCAGCAGGGAAGATCTGATCATTGCAGCTCAAGGCGGTCGGCTGGAAGAGGGGATGCGTAAACTTGTGGGGTCTGACGCTCTGGCACCGGGGCCGCAGCGTATTCCCATCCTAAACGATCTTCTGGCAATGGCTGAGGGGATGGGGGTCGAGACCTTTGTACGTCAGATGCGCGCTTTACAGCGCCGCTCCGACCAGCAAGCAGCCTTACGGAAGATCAAGGTGCCCACATTGGTACTGTGCGGTGCGCACGACACTCTGACGCCGGTCCGGCGGCATTCCTTCATGGCCGATCTGATCCCGGGCGCTGAACTGCATGTTATTGAAAACGCGGGGCATCTGTTGCCCATCGAGGCACCTGAAGCCGTGAACGAAGCTTTGCAGAACTGGCTCAACGCCCCGCAGCGTTTCGACTAGGGGTAAAGTGTCGCGCGTTCCTCTTTCGTGATAACCAGCGGTGTGACAACTGGCTCACCGGATTCACGGTCGAAAAACGGTGTGTTCCTCCACCGCCCTGACAGGCGCGAACCTGCGACGCGGCGCAGTAGCCCAAAGGCCGCAAACCTTATTTTCTCATGTTTTTGCTTGCCGTTCGGCTGAGGGACAAACCCACGTGTCGTCAGGGGTCCCAGAACCGAAATGTCACCTGTGAATCTGCGAACAATAAACCCGGTAAAGGGAAGATTTGGGCCAGGTGGAGTTGTTGCCAGCGGGTCATTGCAGCAACTGGCGTACCATCGCAGCATCCCCTTGGGGCTAAGCCTCATGGCCGCAAGAAATTTTTTGCCTTTGGTGATCTCAATTTCATCCGGTGCCATCTGCAGGATATCGACGGCTCCGGGCGCTGGGTCCGGTCGTTTGAAATACAGCTGCGCGGCCCGGCAATCGTGGCAGAAACACGCGACATGCGTCCCTTGCCGGACACCCCGTGCTGAAATGTTCCCCCGCAAGCTGCCGCACTGACAGGAAAAGGCGAGACCGCTATACGCAGGCTCGCTCATGTTTTTCAGGCTACTTTGTTGGTGTTGGCAGCGTTGCGGCGCTTGTTGCGGCTGTTTTCGTTCATGAAATCAATCACAAGCGGGCGGATGTTGTCACGCCAACTGCGGCCCGCGAAGATGCCATAGTGGCCTGCGCCGGGTTCCACATGGCTTGCCTTTTTGCTGTCGGGCAGGCCGGTGCACAGATCAAGCGCGGCAATGCACTGTCCGGGGGCTGAAATGTCGTCGTTTGCCCCTTCGACTGTTTTCACCGCCACATTGGTAATCTTGGACATGTCCACCTTGTGACCGGCAACGACAAACTCGTTCCGCGCAATCTCGCGGTTCTTAAAGACACGCTCGACGGTCGACAGGTAAAACTCGGCGGTCATGTCCATGACGGCCAGATATTCATCATAGAAGCGGTTATGGGCGTCCATATCCGAGGCTTCGTCACGTATGACGCGTTGGATCTGATCCGAAAACGCTTTGGAGTGCCGTTCGGCGTTCATCGACATGAACGAGGCCAGCTGCAACAGCCCCGGATAAACCATGCGGCCGACGCCTTTGTACTTGAAGCCAACACGCTGGATCATTGTCTCTTCCAGCTGGCCCATTGTGACGCGTCGTCCGAAATCGGTCACATCAGTTGGTGTCGCATCGGGATCCACCGGTCCACCGATCAGGGTCAATGTGCTGGGTTGCGCCTTAGGTTCAACCTCGGCCAAATAAGCTGTGGCCGCAAGGGTCAGGGGCGCAGGCTGGCATACGGCAACAACGTGGGTGTCAGGGCCCAGCTCTTTCATAAAATCGACAAGATAGAGGGTGTAATCTTCGACATCGAACTTGCCCGCAGACACTGGAATATCGCGCGCGTTATGCCAATCGGTGATGTAGACTTCGCAATTGACCAGCAGGCTTTTTACGGTCGAGCGCAGCAGGGTCGCGTAGTGGCCGGACATGGGCGCAACCAAAAGGACCTTGCGTGGCTGTTCTTCGCGGCCATTGACGCGGAAATGGACCAGATCGCCAAAGGGGCGTTCAAGAACGGTTGTGACTTCGACCAGATGATCTTTCCCGTCTTCACAGGTGAAGGTCCGGATGCCCCAGTCAGGTTTGACAACCATCCGCTGGAAGGTCCGCTCGGTCACTTCCCCCCAGGCCGCCATCCAGTTGAACGTGGGGTTGGGCACCATGGAAAACATCGGATAAGATGCCATCGCGCTGGCCGTCGCACCCAGCCATTGGTTGGTGTTGCGCATGGTTTCCATAAGGTCGTAGGTCGTCATGTAGCGCATAAATGGGGCCTCCTGAGTGTCAGCCTGAGAGTTCGGACCATTCGTCGCTTTGCCCCCCAGCACCCACGACGTTATTCTGCATAGCAGCGAGGTTAGGGGGGAATTGTTAAAATGACAACAAGTGAAGATCAAATGCCAGACGTATCAGATGAACATATTGAACGCCTTAAAGAAAATATGGGTAAGGTCGAGCAGCTCTCGAAACGTTTGATCGATGTTATGGCGACAAAAAAGTCGCACACCCCCGCTTTAGATGGCCCGAATCAAGAGCTTTTTGCACGAGCAGCAACGGCCTATTGGGCCGAGGCTTGGCAAAATCCCGCCAAACTGTTGGAACAGCAGATAGAATTTTGGGGAAAGTCGGTTTTGAACTTTGCTGAAGCGCAGCAAGCCCTGACAACCGGTGAAGTGGAGGACGAAGAAGCCAAACCCGGGGACAAGCGCTTTGCCAACCCCATGTGGGAAACCAATCCCTATTTCCGTCTGATCCGTCAACAGTACCAAACCAACGCTCAGGCCATTGCGCAGGCTGTCGCCTCGGTCGACGATTTGGATGCCAGGGACAAGCGGCGCTTGCAGTATTTCTCGCAGCAGATCATCGACATGATGTCGCCGACCAATTTTCTGGCGACAAACCCGGATGCGTTGCAAAAGGCGGTCGAAACCGAGGGTCAATCGTTGATTCAAGGGTTGGAGAACCTTGTTGCAGACCTGGAAGCCAATGATGGCGAACTGGTCGTGAAGCTGGCAGATGAAAGCGCATTCGAGGTTGGTGGAAACCTGGCAACCACACCGGGAGACGTGGTTTACAGCAATCGGATGATGGAGCTGATCCAGTACAAACCTGCGACGGATACTGTGCATGAGACACCGATCGTCTTGTTCCCGCCCTGGATCAACAAGTTTTATATTCTGGACATGAAAGCCCAGAACAGCCTGATCAAGTGGATCACCGAGCAAGGTTACACCCTGTTTGTTGTAAGCTGGGTCAATCCGGATGAAAGCTATGCCGAAACCGGCATGGAGGATTATATTCAGGACGGCTTTTTGACGGCAATCGACGTTGCCAAGAAGATCTGCAAGGTCAAACAGGTCAATGCAGTTGGCTACTGCATCGCGGGCACCACGCTCAGCCTGACTCTGTCACTGCTGAAACAGCGTGGCGACAAGTCGGTAAAATCGGCAACGCTGTTCACGGCGCTTACGGATTTTTCTGATCAGGGTGAATTTACACCATTCCTGCAAAACGATTTCATCGACGGGATTGAGGAAGAGGTGAACAAGGAAGGTGTGCTGCGCTCGTGGATTATGGCACGTACGATGTCATTCCTGCGGTCGCGCGATCTGATCTATGGACCGGCCATTCGCAGTTATATGATGGGCGAGATGCCTCCGGCCTTTGATTTGCTGTATTGGAACGGCGATGGCGCGAACCTTCCGGCCAGAATGGCCGTCGAGTATCTACGCGGTCTGTGTCAACGCAACGAGTTTGCAACAGACGGTATTGAGCTGATGGGACACAAGTTGTCCGTCAGTGATGTGGACGTGCCCTTGATGGCCATTACCTGTGAAACCGATCATATCGCCGCTTGGAAAGACTGCTATCGTGGTGTTCAGAAGATGGGATCGCGGTCGAAGACTTTCGTGGTTTCAGAGTCGGGTCATATCGCAGGTATCGTGAACCCGCCAAGCAAAAAGAAATACGGGCATTACACCAACCCGGACCTGAAAGCGGATTCTGATACCTGGCTGAAAGAGGCGGATTATCACGAAGGGTCTTGGTGGCCGATGTGGGACGCCTGGCTGAAGAAACGGTCCGGCAAACAAGTGCCTGCGCGCGTTGCCGGCGATTCGGATTATCCCTGCCTTGCACCCGCTCCGGGGACCTATGTTTTGGCAAATCCAAACGCCTGATTTCATTTTGAAACTTAAATTATTCTGCGCTGCAGCAAGAAAAAACTTGCAATGCTGCGGCGCAGCATTCATATTGTCCTCAAGCTGATGAAGCCCGGGGTGGGCCCGGACCGGCTAAAAGGATTAGGACAATGGCAAAGACCCAAGACTTTAGCGCGATCATGAAAGACATGATGGGCGCGTTCCCGGTGGACACCACCGCAATGGAAGATGCATTCAAATCGACCGCTTCGCTGAACGAGAAGCTGTCGGGTGTTGCTCTGGAAGCTGCTGAGAAATCGGCCGAGATCTCGAACAAATGGACCAAGGAAACCCTGGCCAAACTGACCGAGATGTCGAAAGCAAAGACAGAGCCTGCCGATTACGCAAAAGCGGCAACCGACTTTGCAAGCGCGTCGGCTGAAGTTGCAGCTGAAAACCTGGCTGCCTTCGCTGAAATCGCGAAAAAAGTTCAGACCGAAACCGTTGAGCTGCTGATGGCTGCTGGCAAAGACGTTGCAGAAGAAGCAACTGCTGCTGTCAAGAAAGCGACCGACGAGGTCACCACTGCAGCCAAAAAAGCTGCAACTGCAAAGTAAGAAACGTCCGCGAACCGCACCCAATCCTCCCATCTGGTGCAATCGCGTTGGGCAGGTCCATTGACCTGCCCTTTCTTTTTGTGCTGCGGTCGCATAACCTGTGCTGCAACGCATCATCCTTGGGGAGGGTACCCGGTGTCGGACCAAGAAAAACCGCTGCTGATCAAGCGCTATGCCAGCCGTCGGCTGTATAACACCGAGACCAGCGATTACGTGACGCTCGAAGATATTGCGGGGTTTATCCGCGAAGGGCGCGAAGTGCAGATCATCGACCTGAAAACCGGGGATGACCTGACACGTCAATATCTGCTTCAGATCATTGCCGAACATGAAAGCCGGGGCGAGAATGTGTTGCCGGTGAATGTGCTGAACGATCTGGTCCGCAGCTACATGGTGCCGGGCGGGGGAATGATGCCGCAATTCCTGCAAAGCTCATTCGAGATGCTGCGCGAAAGCCAAAGCAAGATGATGGAGAATATGAACGCCATGAACCCGATGTCGCAAATGCCGGGGTTCGACGCGCTGCAAGCGCAGCAAAAAGCGTTCTTGAAAGCCATGACCGGTGGTTTGTCCGGCGGATGGTCCTCGCCAGACGAAGAAGAGGGCAAGGCAGAGCCCAAAGAAGATCTGGATGATATAAAGAAGCAGTTGGCAGAACTTCAGCAGAAGTTATCCAAGCTGAATTGAACTGATCTTGAAATGAAATGGCCCGCATTTAGCGGGCCTTTTTCGTTTCAGGTGCCATAGACAGGTACTGGGCCGGTCACTTCACCCACTGAGGCCAACAGAATATCCGCGATCACGTCCAGCTCTTCGCGTGTCAGACGCACGGGAAGGCGCACATCACAGGCTTTCATCAGCATGGCGCGAGTCTGGGGCAGCTCGAATTTTTCGGGCATGAACTGCCAGTTCCAGAAAGCGCGGGCATTGTCCTCGCTCAGACCAAAGACCTGTACCTTCACGCCACGTGCCTCGGACGCGGCGGCAAAGGCGCGAATGTCGTCTTCGTGCATCCCAACCAGATTGAATTGAATCGAGTCTGGCGCGCGCTTCTCGGGTGCCAGCGGATCGGGAACGTTGATGTAAGTTGAGCTGTTAAGACGTTCGGCCACATAATCGTGGTTTGCCAGGCCGTCGCGTACACGGCGTGCCAGTTCCGGGATCTGCGGGCGGATCACCGCAGCACTCAGATTGCTCAGGCGCAGGTTGTACAGCGGCAGTTTATTCTGCCAGCGGGCAAAAGCTTCTTCCAGTTCGGGCGAATTGTCGCCATGCGGACCTTTGTGCTTCTTCCAGTTATGCTCATACGCGCCGGACATGATGACGGCGCGAGCGACCAGATCGGCATCGTCTGTGATCAGAATGCCGCCTTCGCCTGCATTGATCATCTTGTAGGACTGGAACGAGAAACAGCCGACCTTGCCAATGGTGCCTATATTGCGGCCATGCCATGTGGTGCCCAGCGAATGCGCGGCGTCTTCGATCACAGGAATGTCGCGCGCGTCGCACAGTTCCATGATTGCGTCCATGTCGGACGTATGTCCGCGCATGTGGCTGATGATCACTGCTTGAACGTTGCCCAGCTTGGCCTCGAAATCGGCCATGTCGATGCGATAGTTTTCGCCCACTTCGCACAGAACCGGAATACAGTCCGCGTGCACGACGGATGAAGGCACTGCCGCAAATGTAAAGCCAGGGATAAGAACGCGCGCGTCGCGGGGCAAATCCAGCGCCTTGATCGACAGGAACAGCGCGGCAGAGCAGGACGATACTGCAAGCGCATATTTCGAGCCCAGCAATTCTGCGAACTCGGCTTCCAGCAATGCCACCGGGGCATCTTGTGGCGCGGTATAGCGGAACAGATCGCCTGATTGCATCAAGGCGTCGATGGCTTCGCGGGCTGCTGCGGGGATGGGTTCGGCGTCATGGACGTTTGGTGGAAGCGTCATATTTGGATTTCCCGAATTCTATCTTTGGGAAAGATAAAGCTATTCACGAGGCAAGCCAAGCGCTCATTCGGCGCAGTGGCAAGAATTCACCAATCTGTCGTAAAGTACCTGGATCAGACCCCAAGCCGGTCGCGCAAAGCGAACCACGTCATCGCCAGCACCAGCAACGGGTTGCGCAAGGCAGGGCCGCCGGGGAAAGGCAGGGCAGGCACGCGCGCCATCGTGTCGAACCCCTCGGCCTGTCCCTGAATGGCCAGTGCCATGAGCTTCCCAGCATGGGTGGCGGTGCCGACACCATGGCCGGAATACCCCGAGGCTGACAGGATATTTGGTGCAACCCGGGCAAGGTAAGGCATCCGCCGCATGGTGATCGCAAGCGTTCCACCCCATGCATAGTCGATTTTGACATTGCGCAGATGCGGGAAAATCTCGGTCATGGGTTTGCGGACCTTGGCGGCTATGTCCGAAGGGAAACGGTAGCCGTAGCTTTCCCCGCCCCCGAACAACAGGCGACCATCCGCACTCAGGCGGAAATAGTTCACCACAAACTTGGTGTCCGCAACCGCGACATCCTGAGCCAGAACCCGCGCCGCATCGCTGCCCAAAGGTTCGGTGGCGGCAATGAAGTTGTTGATAGGCATGACCCGAGAGGCCACAGATCGATTGAGGTCGCCCAGATAGCCGTTGCAGGCCAGAATCACATGCTCGGCGCGGACACTCCCGTCAGAGGTTCGGATCACCGCAGGCTGTGACTCATCTATCCCGGTGACCTCGGTGCTTTCGTAGATCCGCACGCCTGCTTTCACCGCAGCTTTCGCCAACCCCAAAGCAAAGTTCAAAGGATGCAGGTGCGCCGCACCCATATCCAGATAACCGCCTTTGTATGCCGGGGACGGGCAGAGCGCACGGCCTGCGTTTTCATCCAACAATTCGATCTGATCATAGCCGTACCGTTCAGACAGATGACCCGCATGATCATGCAACTCTTTCTGCTCTGAGGTGTTTAGGCCCAAAACCGCGATTCCGGGTTTCAAGTCACAGTTGATCTGGTGTTTGGCAATCAGGGCCTTGACCAGATCCTTGGCGTCTTCGGCCAAATCCCACAGCTTTGCGGCATCCTCGTCGCCGACAAGACGTTCTAGATCTTCCTGATCCATCCGTTGCGCACTGCCCAACTGACCGCCATTGCGGCCCGAAGCGCCAAAGCCGACACGGTGTGCCTCAAGCAGCACGACATCGAACCCGGCTTCGGCCAGATGCAGCGCCGCGGACAGGCCGGTGTAACCGCCGCCGACAACACACACGTCCGCCTTGATATCTCCTGATAGCGCGGGAAAACGATCCATCGGGTTCGCCGCCGCAGCGTACCAGCTGGCAGGGTATTCGCCCCTGCGGTCATTGGAATAAAGCAGGTTCACGGTGTGTCTCAGACGTTGATCAGAAGGTGCTCGCGTTCCCAAGGAGAAATGACCTGCAGGAACTCCTCGTACTCGGCCCGTTTCACGATGCCATAAACGCGGGCAAATTCGGGCCCAAGGACCTCGTGCAGGGCAGTGGCCCCGTCAAACAGATCCAGCGCTTCCCCCATGACCTGAGGAATATCCCCTTCGCCTTCATAAGCGTCGCCATAGAACTGGCGGCGTGGGCGTTCCTGTTCGATCAGGCCCAGATAGCCACAGGCCAGCGACAAGGCGATGCCAAGATACGGGTTGCAATCCATCCCGGCGATACGGTTTTCGACACGGCGCGCCGCGGGGCCTGACAGGGGGACGCGGATACCGGTTGTGCGGTTGTCGCGGGCCCATTCCAGATTGATTGGCGCAGCGTGGTCCTTCACATAACGACGGTAGGAATTCACATAAGGCGCCATCACGGCCAGACCGGAGGGCAAGTGGTTCTGCAGCCCTGCAACGAAGTGGTAAAACGCATCCGTCTCACCGCCCTGCGGACCCGAAAAGATATTCTCACCCGTTTCCATGTCGATGATCGAATGGTGGATGTGCATGGCCGATCCTGGCTCTTCCTCGATCGGTTTGGCCATGAAGGTCGCAAAACAATTGTGGCGCAGCGCGGCTTCGCGGATCAGGCGTTTGAAATAGAAAACCTCATCGGCCAGCTTGATCGGATTGCCGTGACGCAGGTTGATCTCCAACTGTCCGGCACCGCCTTCCTGCGTGATGCCGTCGATCTCGAACCCCTGATGTTCGGCGAAATCATAGATGTCGTCGATCACCGGACCGAACTCGTCCACCGCTGTCATGGAATAGGCCTGCCGGGCAGCCGCCGGGCGACCGGAACGGCCCATCATCGGCTTGATGCCCTGTGCCGGGTCGACATTGGGAGCGACCAAGAAAAATTCCATCTCGGGCGCAACAACGGGTTTCCAACCCCTGTCGTGATAGAGCTGCACAACACGCTTCAGCACGTTGCGTGGGCTGTAAGGGATTGGATTGTCATCCCGGTCATAGGCGTCGTGGATCACCTGCAGCGTCCAGTCTCCGGTCCAGGGCGCGGCGGATGTGGTCGAGAAATCGGGCTTCAGGATCATGTCCCGCTCGATAAAGCCATCTTCACCCGCAGCCTCGCCCCAGCCACCTGTGATGGTCTGGTAAAAGATACTATCGGGCAGATGGAAATACGACTGCTTTGCAAATTTCGAAGCAGGCACCGCCTTGCCCCGTGCAATACCCGGCAGGTCCGAGATGATGCATTCAACCTCGTCCAGTCGCTGTCCGTGGAAGTACGCTTTGGCGGCGTCCGGCAGTTTATCAGTCCAATCAGCCATCAGGCTCTCTCTTTCTTTAGAAACTCGGCCATCTGGCGCGCGATGTTGGCATTGTCGTCTGGGGCCGTCTCGCGATTTTCGGCTTCGCGCATCAGGTCTCCGGGCACGACGCCTTTACCCCGCGTCCGCATCAGGCCTGAAACGAATCCGTTGGAAAATTCGGGATGGGCCTGAACTGTCCAGATCGTGTCACCGTACGCCAGAATCGCATTCTCGCAGAACGCATTCTGGCCCAGAACGCGTGCCCCTTTTGGAGGTTCAACAACCTGATCCTGATGCCACGCATTTAGCCAGATCTTGTTTCCTTCATAGTCGTATTCAGTGCGACCCACGGCCCATCCGCCCGAAAACTTTTCGACCTTTCCACCCAAAGCTTGAGCAATGATTTGGTGGCCAAAGCACACACCAATGAGCGGCTTGCCGCTTTGCTGGATTTCACGCACCAGCTTTTCCAGTGGGGCAATCCAAGGCAGATCTTCATAAACCCCGTGGCGCGAGCCAGTAATGACCCAGCCATCCGCATCGTCCGCACCGCTTGGGAAAACTCCATCTACGACCGCAAAGGTTTCGAACTCGAACCCATTGCCACCCAGAAGTTTGGGGAACAAAGCGTCATAGTCCCCGAATTCACCTTGCAGCACATCGGGGGTGTGACCGGTTTGTAGAATGCCGATTTTCATGTGTCACCAAATTTGATCAAATTAATCCTACCCGAGTCAGGCAGAAGCGGCAAGGGGGGTCAAACCGCCTCGAGATAGCTTAGCCAATGATCCTCTGGCGGAATATGTGTAAATCGAGTGACCTCTTGCCGCTTGGTCATGGTCAGATAGCGGATCAGATCGGCAGGGAACAGCCGGGCCACCAAAGAGTCGGAATCGAACCTGTCGATGGCGGTGGACCAGTCCGGCATCAACAGGGGCAGGTCGGCGATGTCATAGGCGTTTCCCGTGATCGGGGCAGGGGGCTGCAACCCGTCTTCGATGCCAACAAGCGCCGCGCCCAGCACTGCGGTCAGCATCAGATAAGGGTTGATATCCCCGCCCGCGACGCGGTGTTCGATGCGGCGTGCCGCCGGCGCGCCCCCCGGAATACGAATGGCCGCGGTTCTGTTTTCGTAGGCCCAGCACGCCCCCGTCGGCGCGTGTGCACCCGGAATAAGCCGTGTGTAGGAATTGCCGTGGGGCGCAAAGATCAGCGTGCTGCCAGGCATGGCCGCGACACAGCCCGCCACGGCAGAATGAAGGATGTTGGTGCCCTCAGGCCCGCCATTGTCGAACACGTTACGCCCGTCTTGATCCATAACCGAGAAATGCACGTGCATCCCGTTACCTGCATCATCCGCATAGGGTTTGGACATGAAGGTCGCCGCAAACCCGTGTTTGCGGGCCAGCCCGCGCGTCAATGCCTTGAAAAGCCACGTATCGTCTGCACAGCGCATGGCGTCTTGGTGGTTCAGGTTGATCTCGAACTGGCCGATACCGCTTTCTGATATGGCCGTCTGTGCAGGAATGTCCATATCGGCACAGCCGTCGTAAAGGTCAGTAAAGAAAGCCTCGAATGCATCCATCTCGGCAACCGACAAAACAGCCTCGTCTGACAGACGGCGTCCGGTGATCGGGTTCATCGGAGGTTGCGGTTGCGGGCCAGAGGCATCAACGAGCGTAAACTCCAGCTCTGTCGCAGCGACAACCGACCAGCCGCGTTGTGCATAGCGGTCTAGCATCGCTGACAAGGCGTGGCGCGGGTCTCCTGCAAATGGCTTTCCTTCGTCATCATAAAGGCTCATCGGCACCAAAGCCGTTTCACTCTCCAGCCAGGGAACCGGCACCGGCCCACGTTCGGTTGGACGTAACACGCCATCGGCGTCGCCGGTTTCAAAAACCAGCGGGCTTCCGTCGATATCAGCGCCCCACAGGTCTACGTTCAGTGCCGAAAATGGCATCCGTACTGCGCCCTTTTCTAGTTTGTCGGCGTAACCGGGCGGCACTCGTTTACCACGCATCTGTCCATTCAGATCACATGCTGCAACGCGAAAATTGTGCAGGGCGCTCAAGTCCATTGGGGGCTCCGTCGGTGCTACTCCCCCGAGATGTACTTCAATGTATCTGCTTTGTCATCAAATTTGATCAAATTTTGATGGCAGTGTAATTTGAACTTCCCCGCGCCAGTTTGGCCGACGCGGGGAGGTGCTTTTAGGCAAAGCTCACGCCATGCTCTTCCATGGGCAGTTGCGCCACATGCACACCTGACAGGGCATTGATCGCGTTTGCCAGTGCAGGTGCCGACGGCGGCGTGCCAGGTTCTCCGACGCCTGTCGGCGCTTCGGCCGATGGCACGATATGCACGTCAATTGCAGCTATATCCCCAATACGCAGCGGCTCGTAATCCGGGAAGTTGTATTGATCCACAGCGCCGCCGGTCAGCGTGATCTGGTCACGCATCACGTGCCCAATGCCATAGCCGATACCACCTTCCATCTGGGCGCGTACAACATCGGGGTTCACCGCAATGCCGCAATCCACGGCGCAGGTGACCCTTTCGATCTTGATGCCAGTTTCTGGATCACCCGAGACCTCAACCACTTCAGCTGCGTAGGACCCAAAGGACTTGTGAACCGCAATCCCCTGTGACCGGCCTTCTGGCGCGTTGCCCCAGCCGGCTTTTTCAGCCGCCAGTTTCAAAACGGCCGCCTTGCGTTGTTGGTCAGGATTACTGGTGTCGGACAGGTGGGACAGACGGAATTCTACCGGATCACGGCCTGCGGCCTCTGCTACCAGATCCATCATGGTTTCCATCGTGTAGGCCGTGTGGGTATGGCCAACCGAGCGCCACCACAGCACCGAGGTTGCTTTTGGTGTGTCCGTTAGTCCCAGAGCCATGCCAGGAATATTGTATGGGCTGTCTGCAATACCTTCGATGGAACTGTGATCGACTCCGTCATGGACGGCAAAAGCCTCAAATGCCGTGCCTTTCATGATCGACTGACCGGCGACTTGATGTTGCCATCCGAGTATTCCGCCTTGTGTATCCAGTCCGACACGGACCTTGTGACCAAACGCAGGTCGATAATACCCACTGCGGATATCATCCTCGCGTGTCCACACCAGTTTCACCGGACGAGAGCGGTCGGTAACGACAAAAGCCAAGGCAGCCTCGACTTGATAATCGGCATCCGGGGTTGCCCGGCGCCCGAATGAACCACCTGCCAGCATCGTTTTGATGTGAATCTTCTCGGGCGGCAGCTGGAAGATCTGCTGGTAGGCCATATGCGGACCAGTTGGCATCTGCGCACCATCATGGAGTACTATGTCCCCGTCGGCTGTCTGCTCAATAGTGCAGTTCAGCGGCTCCATTGGTGCATGGGCAAGCAGCGGGAAGTAGAAGGTCTTTTCGATAACCTTGTCCGCCCCTTCGATGGCCGCCGACACAGCCGCAAAGTCTGCCTTGTTCACGTTATACGTGGGTGCGGCGTCCAGAGCGGCCATGATCTCGGCCTTGATCTGGTCCGAGTCACGGGTTTCAGCACCGGACATGTCCCATTCGACCTCAAGCGCTTCACGCGCCTGAATCGCGGCCCAGGTGTTTTCTGCGTAAACAGCAACGCCCGCTTGATTGGGCAGGACTGCGGCGTTGATGTAACCTTTGACCTCTTTCGACGCGCTGTCGTCAAAGCCAAGCGCGATGCCGCCTTTCGATTCCGGGCGCTTGATCATGGCGACCATCTGGTTCGGCAGATCCACGTCCATAGCGTACATCGCCTGACCGTTGCCTTTGATCGCCGAATCCTTGCGGCGCACCGTTTCATTGCCGATCAGGCGAAACTCGGACGGGTCTTTCAGGCGCGGTTCAGCCGGGGCCTCCAACTGAGACGCGGCGGCCACGAATTCAGCAATCGGTGCTGATTTGTCGCCCGCCTTAACGATGCCTTCTTGGATGGAAATGCCCGATGCATCCACGCCCCAACTTTGAGCTGCAGCGTTGATCAGCATCTCGCGCGCTGCGGCACCTGCCTGACGGTATTGCATCCAAGAGTTCGCCATCGCTGTCGAACCACCTGTGCCCTGGAAAGGACCGAACAGAAGGTTGTTGTAAACGTTCGGATCAGACGGCGCGAACTCGTACTCGATCTGGTCCATGGTCAGGCCGATTTCTTCTGCAATCAGCGTCGGCAGGCCGGTCGCAGGGCCCTGACCTTTTTCAAAGTGTTTGACGATGGCAGTCACCGTGCCATCGGCATCAATCTTCACAAACGGGTTGAACTGAGCGGTCTCGGACGAGGCTGCCGCCAGCGCACCATCAGGGCGGGTGCCAACCAACAGCACGGCACCGGCAGCGGCGCCACCTTTCAGAAATCCACGGCGAGAGGTGTTGATGGTCATGGATCAGGCCTCCAGAATATCAGACGCGCGCTGGATCCCGGCGCGGATGCGTTGATAAGTGGCGCAGCGGCAAGCGTTGCCGGACATGTAGTCGTCGATCTCTTCAATCGACGGCTTGGGGTTTTCGGACAGCAGCCCGACAGCCGACATCACCTGACCGGACTGGCAATAGCCGCACTGGACCACGTCCAGCTCGACCCACGCCTGCTGAACGGCAGCGCCGATCCTGTCTTCACCAACTGCCTCGATTGTGGTGATTTCGGCGTCTTCGACGTCTTCGATATAGGTCTGGCACGAGCGGACAGGTTCGCCGTTCATATGCACGGTACATGCACCGCACGAAGCAACGCCGCACCCGAATTTTGTTCCGGTCAGTTTCAGTTCGTCGCGGATCACCCAGAGCAGGGGGGTTCCGGCTTCGGCGTCAACCTCATGGGTCTTGCCGTTCAATTTCAAAGTTAAGGACATTGGGGACTCTCCTGTTCGCGCTTGCTTCCTCAAGAGGTAAACTGGCGGGTTTACTCATGGCACATGATTTCACCTTTGTAAACTCTTGCGTTTACCTGGGATTTGACCAGCCCCTGTCAATGGGTCTATAGCTCGGGTATGAACGAATGCAGCGCACCGAATGCGTCCAAATACGCACAGATCATCGAAGCTGCCGTGACCGAGTTCCAGGAAAAGGGCTTTGCCGCGGCCAGTATGGATCGGATTTCAGCGCGGGCTGAGGTGTCCAAGCGTACGCTGTATAAGTACTTTGAAAGCAAGGATAATCTGTTCCGTTCTATCGTGGTTGAACTGTCCAACCGTTTTGCCGAAGTACTCGAAATCCGTTACGAAAAGGGTCGTGATATTCGAGAGCAATTGACCGAGCTGGCATGGGCCGAGGGGCGGATCTTGATGCTTCCCGACGTGATCGCCATGGCGCGGATGGTAGTCAGCGAAACTTTGCGCAATCCAGAGCTCGCGGCTGCGGCTCAGGGCAAACTCGATAAAACCAAAACCTTTATCACCATGCTGAAAGAAGCGGCCGAGGATGGGCAGCTGCGGATTGATGATCCGGAACGGGCAGGGCAAGAATTTATTGGTCTGATCAAGGCGCGGGCGTTCTGGCCATTGATGTTCAGCGGCGGCGCCCTGAGTGAACCTGAAATGGCCGAAACGATCGAAAACAGCGTTCAGATGATAATGAGCCGATATGGCATCGACCCGGATACCGGTGCCGCCTGAGGTCATCGGGACGGTGGTCTAGGAATGTGTTAGGGCTTTCCCGTCTGATTCGGGCGGCGGTGCCATCCGAGCAGGCAACGGGATTTCAGGATTTGGCAGGACGGAGACGTTGCTGTGACAGGCAAAGCGACACAGGCGGCACGATTGAGCGTCGCACCGATGATGGACTGGACAGATCGGCACTGTCGTTATTTCCACCGACTGCTCAGCTCGCAGACCCTGTTGTATACCGAGATGGTGACTGCCCCTGCGCTTGTGCGCGGCGGTGCTTTGCACCTGCTGGACTTTTCACCGGATGAACATCCAGTAGCTTTGCAACTTGGCGGTTCGGACCCGAAAGAGTTGGCGCAAGCCGCGCGGTTAGGGGCCGAGGCTGGATATGATGAGATCAACCTAAACTGTGGATGCCCGTCGGATCGGGTGCAATCAGGTACCTTTGGGGCGGTTCTGATGAAGGATTCGGGCCGAGTTGCCGACTGCGTGTCCTCCATGCGTGCGGTGGTGGACATAGATGTGACGGTCAAGTGCCGCATCGGTGTGGACGATCAGGATCCCGAAGAGGTGCTGCCCACGTTTCTGGAGCAGATCCGCGCAGCAGGCTGTCAGAGGGTCACGATCCACGCGCGCAAGGCGTGGCTGCAGGGGCTGAGTCCCAAGGAAAACCGGGATATTCCGCCTCTGGACTATGATCTGGTGCACCGGATGAAAGCGGCGTTTTCGGATCTTCACATCTCGATCAATGGTGGTATCGCCTCATTGGACGAGGCAAGGGCCCACCTGGAGGCTGGTCTGGATGGCGTGATGATCGGGCGCGCAGCCTATCACCAGCCGGGCGATATCCTGTCAGCAGCCGATCAGCGCATCTTTGCAACCGGAACACCGCGTGATCCCTTTAAGGTCGTTCAACAAATGGTGCCTTATGTCGAGCAACACCTTGCCAATGGAGGACGGTTGCACCAGATCACGCGTCATATGCTGGGTCTCTTTGCAGGCCGCCCCGGGGCGCGTGCATGGCGACGCGCCTTGTCCGAGGGGGCGGTGCACGAGGGGGCCGGGCCCGAGGTGATGCTGAAGGCGCTGGACCGCGTTGCGCCCATGGCAGAAGTTTAAGCGGCAGGGGGAACGATGCCCGAGACGATGTTGCTGGCCCAGATGCTGGGCCTTTTGCTTGTGATTGGGGCGCTGGCCGGCGTGCTGGCCGGATTGCTGGGCGTCGGCGGCGGCATTGTTCTTGTGCCGGCTTTCTTTTACGCGTTCCAATCCCTTGGGTACGGCGGTCCGCAGCTGATGCAACTGTGCCTTGCGACATCGCTTGCCACGATCATCGTGACATCGGTGCGCTCGGTTATGGCGCATAACAAAAAAGGTGCCGTAGATTGGGATATTCTGCGTAGTTGGGGCCCGGGTATCGTCATTGGCGCGATAATCGGCGTTCTGGTCGCGTCCGCCCTGCGGACCGAAGCCTTGCAGGCGCTTTTCGGAGTTCTGGGGATGGTAATCGGTGCTTATCTTGGGCTGGGCCGCGCTGAATGGCGGCTGGGCGATGTCATGCCCGGCGGGATCAAGCGGGCAATTCTGTCGCCCATGGTCGGGTTCCTCTCGGTTCTGATGGGGATTGGCGGGGGCAGCTTTGGGGTGCCACTGATGAGTCTCTACAACACGTCGATCCACCGCGCGGTCGCAACTGCGGCCGGGTTCGGAGTGATCATCGCCGTGCCGTCGGTCATCGGCTTTCTGTTTCTTGAGATCGCGCCCGAACATCGGCCTCCATTAACCATCGGGGCCGTCAATATTGTGGCCTTTGGAATTGTTGTCGCGATGACGATGATCACCGCACCCTGGGGGGTGAAACTGGCCCATGCGATGGATCCAAAACCTTTGAAGCGGGTTTTTGCGGTATTTCTGACGCTGGTGGCCCTGAACATGCTGCGCAAAGCGGTTGGGCTATGAGTGATTTCTGGGCCAAAGGCTGGGTGACGTTCCCCTATGATCCAACATTGGCTGAGTGGGTGAGCCATGCGTTACCTGCTGCGCTTGCATCAACAACAGATCCTGCTCATGCGGAATGGTTGGACTGCGAAGGCACGTGGTTCATAGGCGTGGATGCCTTGCCTAATGACGCGCGGGGCAGGGTCGGCACGTCCGGACCGCTGACCGGGCAAGCCATGGCATTCATTGACGAACATTATGGTGATTTGCCCCTGCACAAAGGGCAGGTTTCGGTGATCCATCCGGGCTACCCGCGCCCGCGCCGCGGGGAAAATGAGGCTGCCACTCGGTACCGTCGAAACCGGGATGCAGCCCATGTGGACGGTTTGCGCCCAATGGGCCCGGATCGTCGTCGGCGCGTGGATGAACCTCATGCATGGATTTTGGGCATACCGCTGACCGAGGCCAGCGCCGATGCGTCTCCCATGGTGCTGTGGGAAGGCAGCCATCACATTCTGGGGGCTGCGTTCAGGGACGCGCTGAAAGATGAGCCACCAGAGGCACTGCACGAAGTTGACATTACAGACATCTATCAGGCCGCCCGCCGAGAGGTTTTTGACACCTGCCCGAGGGTTGAGTTGCCCGCCAAGCCGGGAGAAGCCTATCTGTTGCATCGCCATTGTTTACACGGCGTTGCGCCCTGGGCCGACGCGGCCGCTGCTGGGCCAGATGGACGGATGATCGCCTATTTCCGCCCTGAATGCTCTGGGGGAGTAGCCGAATGGGTCGAATCTGCCTAACCTCCTGTCATTATTTGGCTTTGGAGGATTTGACCGATGATTGTGGTCCAGACGAGTTCTGATGGTGCGCTGATAGAAGTTGAGTTGTCAGGGCAGGTTACAAGCGCCGATTACACAAACACCCTGGTTCCCGCGATCGAGGCCGCCCTGGCCGAGCATGACGCGGTGCGGCTGCTGGCCATCGTGCAGCCTGAATTCAAAGGGTATGATCTGGGTGCTGCATGGTCGGATACGAAGCTGGGGCTTAGCCATTGGCGCGGCTTTGACCGGATTGCCGTTGTTGCCGATCAGGGCTGGGTGCAGACCAGCATCCGACTGGCAGCCCCGATCCTGCCCTGTCCGGTTCAACTGTTTGATCTGGCCGATCTGGAAGCCGCCCGCCGCTGGATGCGCGAGTCGCTGGGCTCGATCCACGTGACAGATTTGGGCGGGCCTTGTGTGCAGATCAGCCTGTTGGGCAAACTGGACCCCGAGGAATACAAGCAGGCAGAGCGTGATCTGGATGCTTTGCTGGAGGACCGCAATGGGTTCCGCTTGCTGATCGACCTGCGGGAATTCGACGGGTGGCAGGGGTTGTCTGCGCTGGCCGCACATTTTCGATTGGCCAGTCGTCATATCGGCCAGTTGGACCGTGCAGCGATCGTTGGGGACAAAACCTGGCAGCATATGGCGCAAAGGGTTGCCAGCCATATTCTGGGCACCCGGACCCAATTCTTCCCGTCCGAAGAGTTCGACAACGCAAAAACCTGGCTGGCAGCCGGATAGAATCAGATACCAGCGGTCAGGTTCTTGAGCTTTGACCGCTGCCTGCGCCCCGTAGTTCCACACGTGATCTGGCGGTTTTCCCGCTTTTGCCGCTGCACACTCTCTGTCGGCATTAAGAAAACATCCTTAAAAGCTGACGCCAGGGAAGCTTGAAGCCGTGCTTGTTTTTGTTGACTGGCGCGTCAAGAACAATCATTTATCCGCGCGTTTTCCCCCTTATTTTGACGGAAAACATCTTTTACCACGCCTTGTCGCTGCGGGTTGCCACTCACGTTGAACTTACCGTTCAAGAGCTTGATCCCCTCGGAGCTCTTACTCGATCCGCAGCGACACAATTTTTTAAAGTAGATTTTCTGAGATGAAGCTAAAGGGTTTGATGAAAAAAGTTCAGGAGCGCGCCGCTTGGGTCAAACAGCGATCAAAGCATGAGCGCACCACCGTCCAGCATGACAAAGCCACACGATCCGAAATGACGGCCTTGTTTGGAAATGAGCTGCGCGTATCAAGCGTTGAACGTGCCAATCAGGGTAAAACCGCGGCGCGGGAAACGGCAGGCTGAAGGCTTAAGACTCTTTCAGGCGAGCTGCCCGTCCACCGCGCCGTTTCGCCAGCCGCGGCTTGCGGGATGGCAGATCATCCATGATTTCAGCTCGCTCGCTGCTGTCCATTTTGGACCAGCGCGAGATTTCGTCAATCGTGCGATAGCACCCGGTGCAGATGCGTTCGGTCGGGTGAACAACGCAGATTTGGATACAAGGGCTTTCGACCTCATTCCGTTTCCAAACCATGTTCGTCATTGACGGTCTCCGACCTCGTTACAAAAAGCGCAGCCTGTCCAGCGCCCCTTGCAAGATATAACCTGCGGCAACGTGATCAATAACCTGTCCGCGACGTTTTCGTGTCGTATCCGCCTCGAGCAGTGCTTTTTCTGCCGCAACCGTGCTCAATCGTTCATCCCAGAACCCGATGGGAAGATCGATCAAACGCGACAGATTTCGTGCAAAAGCCCGTGTTGACTGGCAGCGTGGTCCCTCGGACCCATCCATGTTCTTTGGCAATCCCAACAGGATGCCACCGATCTCACGATCGGTCACGATCTCGATCAGACGTGCAGAATCCAACGTGAATTTCTTGCGTCGTACAGTCTCCAGCGGACTGGCAACTCCGCGCATTCGGTCGGACACGGCAACGCCGATTGTCTTTTCGCCAAGATCCAGACCCATCAGCGCCGCCATCGGCGGCAACGCTGCTGCAAAGTCCTCGAATGCGTCGTGGATCATTGAGCAATCCCGGCTTGCAAAGCGGCTGCGTCCAGGATTTCAAGCGCTTCGGAATTCCCGGCAAAGACTTGCATCGCCTCCTTGTGAATATCGATGGCCCGCTGTCCCTGACCCAGAACACCCAAAGCTGCAATCAGGCGAGCCCATTCCTCGGGCGCTCCACCTTCAGTGGCCAGACGGTCGGACAGCTGGTTTACCATCCCCTGAATCATCTCTTGCCGTTCCTCGGGTGTCAATTCTGCCGCAGCGGCCATGTCTTCCTGACTGGGTCCGGGCGCTTCGCTCAGGTCCGGTGCGTTGAAGACACCGGCGCGAAAGGCCAGCTCATCGATCTGCGCCCGAATGGCCCTGGCCCAGGGCGCGCTGCTCGGGGAATCCTGAAGGGTTTGTACCCACATGCGATAGGCCAGATCCGGGCGTCCGACCTGAGCCAGCATCTGCCCCCAGTAGTATCGCGCCGGACCATGGCGTGGGTTTCGGTTCAGCGCTTCGGTCAGGGCCTGTTCCGCTTCGGGCGACACATATCCGCCTGCCGCAAGGATCATCATCTCGGCAAGATCGGCATAGGCGTCGGCGGTGGCTGTGTCACCGGACAGTTCGATCACCTTTTGCTGCGCGGTATATCCCGCCTTGAAGTTACCTGCGTTGGTTTCGTGCTGTGCCAACAGCATCTGCCCCTGCAAATCATCCGGACGGGCGGCAACGGTGTCCCGCAGCTGGGTCAGGAGTGCTGCATAGCTTTCGTCCAGCTGCGCGGGCTGCGGAGGGGTTGCGAGCTGCTCGGCCGCGTCCTGAGGCGGGCGATTGGCGCGGACTTCTTCAGCCAGCTCCATACGCGCCGTCAGCGGCATGTCAGGCAAACCCACCGCGCCGGTTCGATCATACATAGCCATTGCGCCGCCGATCAGAAGCAGGGCGACAATAGTTACCGACACGATGGAAACGACCCGCGATGGCCCGGCATCTGCGTTGCCGTTTTTCATGTGCTCGTCAGCAGCCAGAATACGACGAGAGATTTCGGTCCGGACCCGTTCGGCATCCGCCTCACCGATCACGCCGCGTGCAAGGTCTTTGTCGACCCCTGCCAGTTGCTCGCGATAAACCTCGAGGTCATACGCAGCAGCAGGTTTTTTCCCCCGGCGTTTGCGCAGAAGTGTAAAGCTCAGGAAAGCCGCGATCAGCAGCGCGACAAGAAAAATCAGAACCCAGAACGTCATTGTCTCTCCGAAGATGTTGTCCTGACTTAGACCTGCTGGCCGCCCGACAAAAGGGACAAATGGCCGCGAATGAGCGACATGTCGCAATAGTGCGATATTGCGGCGTTGCGCGGCAGGGGTAATATGCAGTCACACGGCATATCTGCGCCCAATCACCGAACCGGATGGATTCGCACATGAAACACTATTCAGCCTTTGCTGTTGCGCGGGAAGCTCTGCGCTATCACACCGGATGGGAGCGCGCCTGGCGCTCGCCCGAACCCAAGAAACGTTATGACGTCATCATCGTCGGTGCTGGCGGGCACGGTTTGGCGACCGCGTATTATCTGGGTAAGAATTACGGCATTCAGAATGTCGCGGTTATCGAAAAAGGCTGGCTGGGCGGTGGCAACACCGGTCGCAACACGACCATCATCCGCTCGAACTATCTGCAGGACCCGTCTGCGGCGATCTACGAAAAAGCACGCAGCCTTTATGAAGACCTGAGCCAGGACCTGAATTACAACATCATGTTCAGCCCGCGTGGCGTGATGATGCTGGCGCAGACTCAGCACGAAATTCGCGGGTATCAGCGCACGGCGCACGCCAACGCACTGCAGGATGTAAAGACCGAATGGATCACCCCTGAGCGTGTCAAAGAACTGGTTCCGATCATTAACCTCGACGGCCCACGTTACCCGGTTCTGGGTGCGCTGTGGCAGGAACGCGGCGGCACCGCACGTCACGACGCCGTGGCGTGGGGCTATGCGCGCGCGTGTTCGGCCATGGGCATGGACATCATCCAGCAATGCGAAGCCACCGGCGTGCGCTCGGATAACGGCCGAGTGGTTGGCGTCGACACCACCAAAGGTGCTATCGATTGTGACAAGCTGGGTATCGTGGTTGCGGGTCATTCCGGTCAACTGGCCGAGATGGCGGGTTTCCGTCTGCCGCTGGAAGCGATTGCGCTGCAGGCGCTGGTATCCGAGCCGATCAAGCCCTGCATGGATGTGGTCGTGATGGCGAACACCGTGCATGGGTACATGTCGCAATCAGACAAAGGCGAGATGGTGATCGGTGGCGGTACCGACGGGTTCAACAACTATACCCAGCGCGGGTCTTTCCACCACATCGAGGAAACCGTCCGCGCGCTGGTCGAAACTTTCCCGATGATCTCGCGCCTGAAAATGCTGCGGCAGTGGGGTGGGATCGTGGATATGACCGGCGACCGCTCTCCCATCTTGTCGAAGACACCGCTGCAAGGCTGCTTCATCAATGGTGGCTGGGGTACCGGTGGCTTCAAAGCCATTCCGGGCTCGGGTTGGGGCATGGCACAGCTGATGGCCACGGGCCACTCACCGCTGACCGAAGCCTTTTCACTGGATCGCTTCAAGGAAGGCCGCTTCATCGACGAAAGCGTTGCCGCCGGGGTGGCGCACTAAGGGGTCTGCCCGAGGTTGCCAAATAATAGAATTCTGGTCGGCCACCGAGCCGACCGACCGCCAAAAAGGATGACGATATGCTGATCCTGAACTGCCCATATTGTGGCGTTGATGCCGAAGAAACCGAACTGGCCGCTGGTGGCGAAGCGCATCTGAAGCGTTTCGGTCCCGGTTCATCGGATGGCGAATTCCACGACTACCTGTTCATGCGCGAAAACCCAAGGGGCGTTCATTTCGAACGCTGGCGCCATGCTAATGGCTGCGGCAAGTGGTTCCATGCCGCACGCTGCACGCAAACGCTCGAAGTGTTTGGCACCTATTCCGCGCAAGTCGCCGAGCCGCCGCAAGAAATCAAGGACACCATTGCCGCCAAACGCCCCGGGTGGTCGTGGAGAAATTTCTCGGCATGATTCACCTTTTCCAAAATGCTCCCGTCGGAGGCACTGACGCCTCCACCTGCGAAAGGTCCGCACCATGAGCACCCGTCTCGCAAAACAAGGCCGGCTGATTGACCGGTCGAAAAAGGTCACGTTTACGTTCAACGGCACCTCAATGCAGGGGTACGAAGGCGATACGCTCGCTTCTGCTCTGCTGGCCAACGATCAGATGATGATGGGCCGGTCGTTCAAGTATCACCGGCCCCGCGGCGTTGTCGCCAGCGGTGCGGAAGAGCCGAACGCACTGGTCGGTCTGGGACAGGGCAACCGGTTCGAACCGAACCAGCGTGCCACCACGACCGAGGTCTTCAACGGTCTGACCGCGATCTCGCAGAACCACTGGCCGAACCTCGAGTTCGACATTGGTGCGGTGAACACGGCGTTCGCGCGGTTCCTGCCGGCTGGCTTCTACTACAAGACGTTCATCCATCCCAAACCGTTTTGGAAACACGTTTACGAACCGATCATCCGCCAGTCTGCCGGTCTGGGCAAAGCGCCCGACAAGGACGGCAGTGATGCGGATACCTATGAACATTTTTATGCCTTCACCGATGTCTTGGTGATCGGCGGCGGTGTGGCCGGTCTGCTGGCCGCCAAGGCTGCGGCGCAATCGGGTGCCAAGGTCCTGCTGATCGAGCAGACTGCGCATTGGGGTGGTCGCGCTCCGGTTGACGGTGGCACCGTTGATGGTGAGCCTGTGGATAAGTTCGTGGAGCAATTGGTTTCCGAACTCGAAACAATGGGCAGCGTTACTATGCGCGCACGCTGCATGGGCGCGGGTGTTTATGACCATGGTTATGTGCTGGGTTACGAGCGTCTGACCGACCACACGCCGGGCGTGCAAGGCCCGCGCCATCGCTTGTGGCGAATTCGTGCCAAACAAGTTGTAACTGCAACAGGCGCAATCGAAAGGCCTTTGTCCTTTGCTGGAAACGATGTTCCTGGCGTGATGCTGGCTTCGGCCATGCGCGACTATGTTGTGAACTGGGGGGTGATTCCGGGGGATCGGGTCATCGTCGCCACCAACAATGATGACGCTTACCGCACCGCGATCACCTTGAAACAGGCGGGTGTGGATGTTTTGCGTATTGTTGACGCTCGGGCAACGGCTGGGCCTTTGGCTGAAGAAGCGCGTCAGTTGGGTATCCGCGTCGATCCGGGCAAAGCCATTGCGAAAGTCAAAGGCGGCAAGCGCGTCAAAAAGGTTGCAATCTGTAATCAAGAAGGCGTCGGCGGTGCGCGTGAAGAGGTTGAGGCAGATGCGGTCGCCATGTCCGGCGGCTGGTCACCGGTGGTGCACATGTGGTCCCATTGCGGCGGCAAGCTGATTTGGGACGACGCGAATGCTCATTTCCGTCCCGACCCGTCTCGTCCGCCTTTGGGTGCGAACGGAGAGGGGTTTGTCGTTGCCGCAGGCGCGTCTAACGGCCCTCTGGCGTTGGAAGACGTCCTGACTGACGCCCACGCCGCAGGTAAGGCTGCCGCCAAGGCGGCAGGCTTCAAGCCCAAGAACACCAAGGCACCAGCTGGTGAAACAACCGTCGAAGCACCGATGGAAGCAGTTTGGCTGATGCCCGCCAATGCCGAGGTGCAACTGCGTATGAAGTCCTGGCTGGACTTCCAGAACGACGTCAAAGTGTCCGACGTTCAACTGGCTGCACGTGAGGGTTACGAGAGCGTAGAGCACACCAAACGCTATACCACGCTTGGTATGGCGACGGATCAGGGTAAGTTGAGCAACATCAACGGCTTGGCGATCCTTGCTGACGCACTTGAATCTGAAATCCCGAAGGTCGGTACAACCACGTTCCGCCCGCCGTACACTCCCATCTCTATGGGTGCGATCGGTGGCGAAGCGCGCGGTGATGTATTCCAGCCAATCCGTCAGACTCCGATGCACAACTGGCACGACAAGAATGGCGCTGATTGGGAACCGGTCGGTCACTGGCGCCGGACTTATGCCTATGTCCGTCCCGGTGAATCCGTGCATGACGCGGTCAATCGCGAGGTGAAGAACACGCGTGAGAACCTGGGCCTGCTGGATGCCTCGACGCTGGGAAAGCTGATCGTCAAAGGGCCTGATGCTGGCAAGTTTCTGGACATGATGTACACCAACATGATGTCCACGCTGAAGGTCGGCAAATGCCGCTATGGCCTGATGTGTTCCGAGAATGGATTCCTGATCGACGACGGCGTTGTCGCCCGGATCGACGAAGACACGTGGCTGTGCCACACCACCACCGGCGGGGCCGAGCGCATCCATGGTCACATGGAAGAATGGTTGCAGACCGAATGGTGGGACTGGAAAGTCTACGTCGCCAACGTGACCGAGCAATATGCGCAAGTCGCTGTGGTCGGCCCCAACGCCCGCAAGGTGCTGGAGAAACTGGGCGGCATGGATGTCAGCCGTGAGGCGCTGCCCTTCATGGAATGGCGCGATGGCAAGATCGGCGCGTTCGATTGCCGTGCTTATCGCATCTCGTTCTCGGGCGAGTTGTCCTATGAGATCGCCGTCCCTGCGTCTCAGGGTCAGGCGTTCTGGGATGCTTTGATCGAGGCAGGCAAAGAGTTCGGCGTGATGCCATATGGCACCGAATGTCTGCACATCCTGCGGGCCGAGAAGGGCTTTATCATGATCGGCGATGAGACCGACGGCACGGTCATTCCGCAGGATCTGGGGCTGCACTGGGCGCTGTCGAAAAAGAAAGAGGACTACCTCGGCAAACGCGCCCATTCGCGCAGCCACATGGCCGATCCCGAGCGCTGGAAACTGGTCGGGCTCGAGACTGTGGATGGATCTGTTATTCCCGACGGTGCTTATGCGGTGGGTGAAGGCGTCAACGCCAACGGTCAGCGCAACATGATCGGGCGTGTGACCTCGACTTATTACTCGGCCAATCTGGGCAAAGGCATCGCTATGGGCCTGATCAAGCATGGACCAGATCGCATGGGCGAGATTGTCGAGTTCCCGGGCACCGATGGTAAAACCTACAAAGCCAAGATCGTGGACCCGATCTTCTTCGACAAGGACGGGGAGAAGCAGAATGTCTGAACCCATCAGCGCACTGAACCACGCCAGCTATGACGGCATCGCCAAGGTCACGGAATGCGGCCTGCAAGGCATGATCACTCTGCGCGGTGATTTGTCCGACAAGGTTCTGGCCAAGGCCATCAAGGACGCCACCGGGCAGAAAGTGCCCGGTCAGCGAGAGGCACTGGTCAAGGGCGACACCGGAGTCTGCTGGATGTCTACCGACGAATTGCTGGTGCTGGTGCCATACGCCGAGGTTGAGGCCAAATTGGCCGCAATGACCAACGCGCTCAGCGGTACTCATGCTCTGGCGGTCAACGTCTCGGATGCGCGCGCGGTTTTCAGTATCTCGGGTGCCAGCGCGCGTGAGGTCCTGGGCAAAGTCGCTCCGGTTGAACTATCGGCAGAGGCATTCCAACCCGGCCAAATCCGCCGCTCGCGTCTGGCGCAGGTGGCGGGGGCGTTCTGGATGGACGACGCCGAAACCTTCCGTGTTGTCTGCTTCCGGTCGGCGGCCGATTACGTTTTTAAACTGCTCAAGGTTGCAGCGCAGCCAGGCAGTGAGGTTGGCGTTTACTAACCATTGAATCAGCATCGTAGATTAGAGCCGCCCGCGTCTCGTGGGCGGTTTTTTTGTGGAAAGGCAATCAAGTCGGTTTTCTTGCGGTTAGTTGCACCTGTGGTCCTGGGCATAATCGATTTGCATTCATTTGGGGAAAGTGGTTCTGTAAATTCGCTTTAGGAGCAAAAAAAGTTTTAGGTTCAAAAGGTTGAGTACGAATAAAGAATTAAAGTTCTTAGGTATTTGGATCGATTTTCCCTGGCAAAGCTCTGTTATTCGCAGCGGCGGTTTTACGAAAAACACCATCACCCCTTCAAACAATTCAACTCGTACACGTTCTTCTTACGCGAGAGAGCAGGGCGAGGGTTTCAAGGTGACGATGGAAAGACATTGGAACGAGGTAGTTTAAATGAAATTAGCGTCTCTTTTCTTGGCTTTTGGCCTGTTCGCAACTGCGGTGCAGGCGGAAGTGAAAAGCTATGATTGCGACCTACACAGCACACAGGACCGGGGTTGGATTCCGTCCACGGTGATCTTGAGTGTTGACGCGGATAATGGTCTCTCAAGGGCCTATGACGGGGCAATTCGGTATTCGAACGAGCTGAATAATATTGATGTTGAAACTCCAATTGATGCGCAGTTCAAAAAGACACGAAAAGGAGAGTACCGCCTGTCGTGGCGCGTAACGTTACCTGCGCAGGCGACGGGTAACTATAGGGTCGCCTACACCGCAACGCTCGATCCCAAAAGTAACGCTTTAAAAATGCGGGTCAGTTTCCCACAATCAAATGTATCGACACGTCCTTTTGGAAAAGGCGCGTGTAAACCAATCGCATCTGGCAGCCTGTATTAAATCGTCTTGGTGTTGTCGGGCTAAGTGTAACTCTTAGCCCTTCAGCAAAAACGTTTCGAAGCCGGACAGGGCCGTTTCGTTGGTCAAACCTTCGAACCCGGCAGCGGGTTGGCCGCTTGATTGACACTCTGAATAGAATGAAAGAAGATTTGCGATCTGATCCATGCGGTCTTTTCGGACTTTCGGGTCCAGCAAACCGGCATGTGTCGAAAGGTAGAGCGCAGGGCGATGTTCTTTTAGCCAGGGCACCAGTGTCGGTAGAACCGTGTATTCCGCCCCTTCGATGTCCATCTTGACCAGTGACACGCGGGAAAGATCGTTTGCGGCCGAGAACTGATCCCACGCAATAGTCAACGCATCAGACCCATGCGCCCCGTCATGCAGAAGCGAACTGGTGGAGTCCCCCGGCTCGCCCCGAACAGACGCGATGCGGGCTACGCCAAATTTGTCGGACAGGGCGACGCCAAAGGCCGAGACATTCTGAATATCATTCAGATCCAGATTCCAGGCCAGATGCCTGTACGCGGTGGGGTCAGGTTCAAAACACCACACGTGACGCGCCTTGCGAGCGCCGTAAAGGACGGTGGGGCCGATCCATGCCCCGATGTCCAGATAATCGCTTTCCAGAGACAGGAACTGATCCAACACCGCAAAGGTTTCGGGTTCCCAAGCGCCAGCAGAGGCTTTACGCCAGAATTTCGAATGGTAGGGGTCTAGGCGAAATGGCTCTCCGTTCAGGGTGCCTTCATAGTAGCCGCGGGCACGGTAGAACATCTTGCGCACCTGTGTCAGCATCGCGGACCTCCGGGTTTTATTGTCTCGCCCCTTGACCTGCGGCGGCTGCCACAGCATTTAACCGTTGGGAACCGCAACTTTCATTTAACAGGGGGCCGACATGGCTTTTGAACTTCCTGATCTTCCTTATGCACATGATGCGCTGGCAGCCAAGGGTATGTCCGCGGAAACGTTGGAATATCACCACGACCTGCACCACAAAGCCTATGTCGACAATGGCAACAAGCTGATCGCTGGCACCGAATGGGACGGCAAGTCGTTGGAAGAGGTCATCGTTGGCACCTACGACGCAAATGCAGTGGCGCAGAACGGTATCTTCAACAACATCAGCCAGCTGTGGAACCACAACCAGTTCTGGGAAATGATGGGCCCCGGCGACAATGCCATGCCTGGTGAACTGGAAAAGGCGCTGACCGAGAGCTTTGGCTCGGTTGACGAGTTCAAATCGCAGTTCAGCGCCGCTGGTGCCGGTCAGTTCGGCTCGGGCTGGGCGTGGCTGGTCAAGAACGCAGACGGCGCGCTGGCTGTCACCAAGACAGAGAACGGTGTGAACCCGCTGTGCTTTGGTCAGACCGCCCTGCTGGGGTGCGATGTGTGGGAGCACTCGTACTACATCGACTTCCGCAACAAACGCCCCGCCTACCTGTCGAACTTCCTCGACAACCTGGTGAACTGGGAAAACGTCGCGTCGCGGATGTAATGAATTGAACCGACGTCGGTTTATAAAGGGCCTGCTGGCGGTGACGCTGGCAGGTCTAGTCACGTCAGCCTACGGGTTTTTCATCGAACCCGCAGTGCGGTTGCGCGTGCGTAAATGGCGCGTGCGGCGGGACGATTGGACCGCACCACCGCTCAGGATTGCCGTGCTGTCCGATTTGCATGTGGGCGAGCCCTATGTTGGATTGGAGCGCGTGAGGCAGGTTGTGCGTCGTACCAACGCGCTGGCACCTGATGTGATCCTGCTGCTGGGCGATTTCTTTGCAAGCCACAAGGGTGTCTCTGATACCGTTGAGATGCAGGATCTAGCACCTGTGCTGGCAGGGCTTGAGGCGAAGAATGGTGTCTTTGCCGTGCTGGGCAATCATGATTGGTGGGATGACAAGCCGGCACAGCGCCGTGGAGCAGGGCCCAATCGCTATGCCGACATTCTTGAACAGAACGGTATTGCGGTTTTGTCTAATGCCGCCGTGAAACTCGAGACCCCTGGCATCTGGCTGGCAGGGCTTGAGGATCAACTGGCGATCTGGCGCAATGGCAAAACGCAGGGGTTGGACGATCTGGAAGGAACCATGGCCCAGATCACCGATGATGCACCGGTTGTGATGATGGCGCATGAGCCCGATATTTTCCCTCAAATGCCCGACCGGGTGGCTTTGACACTGTCAGGGCATACTCATGGCGGACAGGTGCGTCTGTTTGGGTGGTCGCCCGTGGTACCGTCGAAATTCGGCAACAGGTACGCCTATGGTCATGTGCGCGAAGGAGCGCGCGATCTGGTGGTGTCGGGGGGTATCGGATGTTCGATCCTGCCGGTGCGCTTTGGCGTGACGCCCGAAATCACCGTCATCGAGATGTCAGCCTAAAGGGTTGATGACCCGCAGGTGAAAACCTGCCGATGGGCTGGTTTTCGGTACAACCGCATCTTGTTTGGTACTCTGCAATACACATCTTTGTAGGGCGGAGGGAGAGAACCTCACACCAAATCAAAAATGACCGGGCTGCGCACCGCAGGTGCGCCAACGAACCCGTATACCCGGCAGGTCGAGGGATACCCAGAGAACAACCTTAACAGGAGATCGCAATGGTCGCACTTACACAGGGAACTTGGGTTATTGTTGCAGATGGTGAAAAAGCGCTGGTGATGGAGAACATCACCGATGCAGACGACCCCAATCTTGTCGTCGTCGCTGTTGAAGAACAGGACAGTCCGACCGCAAGGCCGTCAGACCGTGCAGGTCGCCGGAATGACGGTGGGCCAAAACAAAAATCCGCTTTAGAAGATCCAACATGGAAGGCCCATGCAAAATCCTTGTTTGTGCAGGATCTGGCGAATTTGCTGAATCGCAAGGGGCTGAAAGGGGCGTATAACCGGTTGGTTCTGGTAGCCAGCCCTCATGTTCTGGGTCTGTTGCGGCGCCGGTTGCACACTGAGGTGCTGGGCAAGGTCGTGGCCGAGGTCAACAAGACCCTGACCAATCATCCTTTGCACAAGGTCGAGCAGGTTTTGCACCAAAGCCTGAAACCCAAGACCCGACTGGCTTGATCAATACGGCGGGCGGATTTTCCGCCCGCACTGTTTTCCAGCGTCAGTACAGTTTGTCACGCAAGGCGACCATGGCCGCATCGGCGTCTTCAACCCATGTGATAAAGTCTGACAGGGACGCGTCGGCAAAACCTTGACCGATCACCTGATCCAACAGCGAATGCAACGTATCCCAATATCCATTCACGTTCACCACGACGATGGGCTTGTCGTGCAATCCCAACTGGCGCCATGTGAGAGCCTCGAACAATTCGTCTAATGAGCCGGGACCACCGGGCAACACGACCACCGCATCGGCGTTCATGATCATGACCTTCTTGCGCTCGTGCATTGTTTCGGTGATCACGAAATGGGTCAGATCCGTTTTTCCGACCTCACGCTGAACCAGATGCACCGGAATGACGCCAAAGGTCTCACCACCGGCATTTTGCGCGGCGCGGGCCACTTCGCCCATCAAACCCACATCCCCGGCACCATAAACCAGCCGCCAGCTTTCCTGCGCAAGTAGCATGCCGAACTGCCTTGCGGTTTCAGAATAAGACTTCTCGGCTCCATTGCGTGACCCGCAATACACACAGATTGATTTCTGAAACATCAAAGGGGGGCTCCGGGGTTGTGTCAGAGGTTTTGACCCGTGATAGCGGGATTGATAGGTTGGCTCAACTGTCCGCCGGAAGGCTTTTGAACGTAAAGCTTTTGCTCGGTGGAGTGAAAGGAAAATAATGTACGCCAAATCGGGAAACGGAAGCTCGAGCAACTTCATCTGGGGAGTGATTGCGGGTCTTGTTGCAATATTGGCTGCGGGGGGCCTGTATCTGTCCGGATTCTTCACCAACGCGCCAGAGCCTGATGCAAGCGCACCGCAGGAAACCGCTTCTGCCCCGGTTGTTTCTGAACCGGCAGAAGAAGTGCCGGAAGAAGCAGCGGTGGCGGAAGAGGTTTCAGGAGCAGAGCCGTCTGAGCCCGAAATCGCCAAGCCAGATGAAGCGCCTGCAACAGCAGAAGACCCGGTTGAGACGGAAACAGCCGACGCCGAAAAGGAAGAGGGTGCGCCCGCGCCAGCCGCGCCTCCGGTCTTGGATCAGATTTTTGTCGAAACTGATGGCACTGCGCTTCTTTCGGGTGACGCAGAACCCGGCAGCCAGATTGAGGTTCTGCTGAACGGCGAAGTCGCGCATTCCTTTACCGTAGATGGCAGCGGTCAGTTTGCCGAATTTGTGACAATCCCCTTCAGCGAGTCCGCACAGGGGCTTGTTTTGCAAAGTACGGACGGGGCGCAAACGACGCAATCCGACGACTATTTGATCGCTGCCTTGCCCAAGCCGGTCGAAGAAGAACCTGTTGCCGAGACAACGCCCGAAGCCGAACAGAGCACGTCGGAGGACGTGCAGGAGCAGGTGGCCACAGGCGACGACACGCAGCCGGATGCCGGTGCCGCAGCAGAAGTTTCGGTACCTGAATCTTCCAAGCCCGAGGCTGAGACAGTTGAAACCGCCGATCTGCCTGACGAAACCCCAGAGCAGGACCAGCAGGTCGCCGTGCTGCGATCTGGCGAAGAGGGCGTTGAACTGGTGCAGCCTCCGATCGTGCGGGATACCCCGCCTGAGCAGGTCGCGCTGGATACGATCGGGTATTCTGATACCGGCGACGTGCAACTGACAGGACGCGTTCCGGATGGGGCCGCTATTCGGTTGTACCTGAACAATCGTCTGGTTGCAGATCTTGCCCCGGAACAGGATGGATTCTGGCGCAGCGATCTGGAGGACATTGACCCTGGTGTCTACACACTGCGGGTTGACGCCGTGAACACGGATGGCACGGTCCTCAGCCGGGTCGAAACCCCGTTCAAACGTGAACCGCTTGACGTATTGCAGGCCGCAACGGAGGTGGATCAGACGGGAACGCCGCAAGCAACCCCCTCGATCCGGTCTGTCACGGTGCAGCAGGGCGACACTTTGTGGGCCATCTCGCGTGATAGATTTGGCGATGGTGTCCTTTATGTGCGGCTGTTCGAAGCCAATCGTGGCTTGATCCGCGACCCAGACCTGATCTATCCCGGGCAAATCTTTACAATCCCGGAATAATCAGCCCTTCTGGCCTTTTATGGGCAGAGGTCTAACTCTGACCGCAGACAAGGCACGTGATGAGACGCACAGCTCCTATGACTTCGCAAGACATGGTGTCAGATGACGAACGCAGCTCGGGCTGGCGGACAATCCGCAAGGTTACCCCTTATCTATGGCCCGAAGATGAGCCATGGGTAAAACACCGCGTGGTCCTCGCCATGGGAATGCTGGTTCTGGCCAAGCTGATCGCGGTCTATACTCCTATCCTTTATAAAGGTGCGGTTGACGCACTGGCGGGCGAGGGCGTGCCGCCGCTGGCGCTGGGCGCGGTTGGGTTGACCGTGGCCTATGGCGTGGCGCGGATGATGACGGTGGGCTTTCAGCAATTGCGGGACGCGGCCTTTGCCCCTGTCGGTCAGCGAGCCTTGCGGGCGCTTGCGCTCGAGACGTTTCAGCACATCCACAACCTGTCGATGCGTTACCACGTCACCCGACGCACCGGCGGGCTGAGCCGTATCATCGAACGGGGCGTCAAAGGGGTCGAGTTTCTGCTGCGCTTTATGCTGTTCTCGATCGGGCCGCTTATTCTGGAACTGTTGCTGGTCGCCATCATCCTGATGTGGCTTTTCGACGTCTGGTATCTGGTTGTCGTGGCCGCAACCATTGGCCTTTATATCTGGTTCACCTTTGCGGTGACAGAATGGCGGGTGAAGCTGCGGCGTGAGATGAACGATCAGGACACCGAGGCCAACCAGCGCGCCATCGACAGCTTGCTGAACTTCGAAACTGTCAAATATTTCAATGCCGAAACCCGCGAAGCTGAACGGTATGACGTGTCGATGAAGGCGTATGCGGGGGCTGCGCTGAAGACGGCCTATTCGCTGGCATTTCTGAACTTCGGACAGTCGCTCCTGATCACCTGCGGATTGATCGGTGTGATGGTTCTGGCCGCAATGGGTGTGCAGAGCGGCAGCCTGACGGTGGGCGATTTCGTCATGGTCAACGCCTACATGATCCAGATTACCGTGCCATTGAACTTTCTTGGGACAGTTTATCGGGAAATCCGGCAATCCCTGGTCGATATGGGGCAAATGTTCGATCTGCTTGAACAACCCGCCGAGGTTACAGACAAGCCCTGTGCGCCGAACCTGAAGGTGAACGGCGGCGAAGTCACGCTTGAGGATGTGCATTTCGGCTATGACCCGGAACGCGAAATCCTCAAGGGCGTGTCCCTGACTGTCCCGGCCGGGAAAACCGTGGCCATCGTGGGGGCAACGGGTTCGGGTAAATCGACCATCGGGCGGCTCTTGTTCCGGTTTTATGATGTGACCAAAGGGGCGTTGAAGATCGACGGTCAGGACGTTCGCGACGTAATGCAGGCCAGCCTGCATTCCGCCATCGGTGTCGTGCCACAGGACACGGTGCTGTTCAACGATACCATACGCTACAACATCGCCTATGGCCGTGACGGTGCCACCATGGAAGAAGTCGAAGCCGCAGCCAAAGCGGCGCAGATTCACGATTTTATTTCCTTATTACCGGATGGGTACGATACCAAGGTGGGCGAGCGGGGCCTGAAACTCTCGGGTGGTGAAAAACAGCGCGTCGGGATTGCACGTACCTTGCTGAAAAACCCACCGATCCTGTTGCTGGACGAAGCAACCTCGGCGCTGGATACGGATACCGAGCAGGATATCAAGGATGCTCTGGCCCGCGCGGGCAAAGGGCGGACAGTGATCACCATCGCCCATCGCCTCAGCACCATAGCCGAGGCGGATCAGATCGTGGTTCTCGAGGCCGGAGAGATCATCGAACAGGGTACGCATGATCAACTGCTGGCAAGATCCGGACGGTATGCTCAACTTTGGAGTCGTCAGCAATCAGACGGAGAGGCGGCCTAGGCTCTTTGCACAATGCGATATGTGGTAGGATACGATGAGCGAAGGAGGTTGCTGCCATGGTTACCAGAGTGAAAAAACGATTGCTGCCGTTTGCTATTGCGGTTTTTCTTCCTGTCGCAGCTGCGGCGGACCCCATCGTCGGGGATTGGAAAACCGAACCGGATCGAAAGAACCTGACCTCACACATCAAAATCTCAGCCTGTGGAGATAAGTTTTGCGGCCAGATCCTTTCGGCCTATGACGCGTCAGGCAAGCAAGTCCAAACGCCAAACGTCGGGAAAAAGCTGTTCTGGGATGTCGCCAGCGAAGGCAGTGGAAAGTATGGCGGCGGTGAGTTCTGGGTTCCACTGATCAACGTAGACGCCGTGCCGCAAATGACGTTGCAGGGGGATAAACTGCTGGTGAAGGGCTGCGAGCATGAGATTTGCGCACACCAGACATGGTCTCGTCTGTGATTTCAGCCGAATAGAAAAGGACCGGAAGTTCCGGTCCTTTATGTTATTCAGCGGCTTTCAAAGGCGGCTCTGAAGGATGATCGGGTTGATTCGAACCGCCGTCCTTTGTCGGCCTTCCGGATAGGAATTCATCCTCCCAAATGATCTCGGTTGCCTGCATTTGACGGGCAGAGAGACCAATGGCCATATCCTGCGCAATCTGGCTGGATCGGCCTGCGGTAACGCGCGCCAGCAAGCGGCTGAGCCACACTACATAGGTCGTCACCCAAACCCGCAACGCCAGAAGGGACGGGGTCACGATCAATGTCAGAACAGTCGCGATCCCCAGACCAAAGACCACCGCTGTTGCCAGCTGTTTCCACCACAGGGCAGTGGGACTGTCGATGGAATAGCCGCCATTGATAAAGTCCAGCGACAGGCCGAACATCATCGGTGTCAGACCAGCCATCGTGGTCAAGGTGGTCAGCAACACCGGGCGAATCCGAGCTTCCGCGGTGCGGATGATCGCCTCGATCCGGGGCATGTAGGCACTGTATTCCTGATAGGTATCGATCAGAACGATATTGTTGTTCACCACAATTCCCGCCAGCGCCACGATGCCGGTCCCGGTCATGATGATCGAAAACGGTTGTTCCATCACGATCATACCGATCAGAACCCCGGTGGTCGAAAGAATAACTGCCAGCAAAACCAAAACCGAGTTGTAGAACGAGTTGAACTGCGCCAGCAGGATGACGAACATCAAGCCCAGAGCGCCCATGAACGCGTTCACTAGGAAGGCACCGGATTCTGCCTGTTCTTCCTGATCGCCGGTCCATTCCCAACTGATCGAATTGGCAAACGGGCTGGTTTCAAGCCATTCGGTCAGAACCGCGATCCGTTCATTCGGGTTGATCAGCGCGAACTGTGCATCGCCGTTTTCAATTGCACCGCGCAGTTGATCGATACTCTCTGCCCCGGTCAGTTGAACCAGCTCGTACGACTTGCCGCCTGCGCTGTTCAACACCGTACCAGTTGGCGTGGCACCCTCTGCCACTTCCCTCATGACGGCCAGCCGCACGAGTTCACCATCGGGGCCTTCGGTCGTGACCTTGCTTAGCCCCGGTTCGACATCGGCTTTGACGTCGTAATAACGCTGTTGGTCAACTCGGTTGATCTCGGCCAGTTTGGCCACGGGCTTACGTGTCACGAAGTTGGACAAAGGCACCAACCCGTCCGGGGTGCGGACCTTGAGCGCATCCAGTGTCGAAAGGACGCGATCCTGTTCAGGCAAGCGCACACGGATTTCAATCTCTTCATCATTGCTGTCCGGGCGCATCTCGCCCAGCAGAATGCCGCGCGTCACCAACTGCACCATGGCGCCAACCGTGGCCACATCGGCTCCGAACCGACCGGCCTTGGCGACGTCCACGTCGATCTGCCAATCGATGCCGGGCAGGGGCAGGGTGTCTTCGGTTTTGATCAGACCCGGCGTGGAATCAAACATCTCGCGTGCGGCGAGCGTCGCCGTGGTCAGATCTTCCCACCCGTCACCCTTGATGCGCAAATGTACAGGCTTGGCCGAGGCCGGGCCTTGCTCGAGCGGCAGGATTTCGACGACGATGCCGGGGATTTCCGCAAGTTGCGCGTTGATCTCGTCAATCACGAAGTCGCCGTCAAATTCAGGCGCAACAAAGTTACGATCGAACAGGCCCCACAGGACCGATTCCGAGACGTTGGGGCGGTCTTCCCAGGGGATGATCTCGAACTGAACACGGCCCACTGTATCGGCAGGTTCCTGAGCGCCCCCGTTGTTCTGGTTCAGACCGCCTTCGCCCGCGAAAGAAAACACGTTGATAACGGCAGGGTGGGCCGCGATCACATCTTCTGCCGCCAAGACCATGCCATCTTTTTCCACAAGCGAGATGTTGCCCCGCGCGCGGACATACGCGGTGGCCTGTTCCGGTTCGCTTTCTACGAAGAATTCGACACCACGGGACTCTTGTGGGAACCAGATGAAAGCCACCGAATAGACCGCAATGAATACCGCCGCCAAAGACACGATAGGCATGATCGGGTTGCCGACAAGGAATCTAACCACATGACCAAAGGGGGTGTGTTGGTCGGCCGAATGAACACGCTCTTCTACTTTGCGTACGATCCTGGCCGCGTTTAGGGTGACAGAGCCGGCAAACGCCCCGAACAGGAACAGAAGCGCCCCTGCTATTGAACCTCCGGGCAGTAAGTAGTCGGGGTTCAGGGTCTGCATCGCGCCCAGAAAGATCATGTACAACGACGGTGGCACCATCACCGCCCGCAGCCACCAAGGCGTGCGTGCGCGCAACCAGGTCGAGGATCGGTCGAAGATGCGGCTTAACCGGCCGGATACACCGCCCATGACCGGCAGGTAAATCAGCGCCACGATCAGAGATGCCGAAAGAACAAAGATCAGCGTGACAGGCAACATACCCATGAACTCACCCGGCACACCGGGCCAGAACAGCATGGGCAGGAAGGCGCAGAGTGTTGTGGCAGTCGACGACACGATGGGCCAGAACATGCGTTGCGCCGCCTCGACATAGGCGTGCATCGGGCCGACGCCGTCCTTGATGCGCTTGTCGGCGTACTCGACAACGACGATGGCGCCATCCACCAGCATCCCAACCGCCAGAATAAGACCGAACATCACGATATTGGAAACGCTGACACCCATGACCGCCAGGAAGGCAAAACACAGCAGGAACGAGGTGGGGATCGCAAAACCCACCAGCAGGGCAGCCCGTGTGCCCAGCGAAGCCAGCACCACGATCATCACCAGTGCAATTGCGGTTAGAACCGAGCCTTCCAACTGACTGACCATTGAGCCAACGATGCGGCTTTGGTCGTTGGACGTGCCCAGATCGACGGCGGCCTGAAGCTCGGGCGGCCATTTCGTTTTGGCCTGTGCAATCGTCTCTTTCACCTGCGCAACTGTGTCGATCAGGTTGAAGCCCTTGCGCTTTACCACTTGCAAGGCGACGGTCGGCTCCCCGTTGAACCGGGCCGTTCCGGCGCGGTCTTCGAAGGTATAGTTAATTTGCGCCAGCTCACCCAGAGTTACGACCCGGTCGCCGTTGACCTTGATCGGCAAGCCATAAACGTCTTGCGCGGTTTTGAACGACGACGGAATCTTGACCGAGAATGTACCCTGCGCAGTTTCGACTTCACCCGCTGCAATTAGCTGGTTGTTGTTCTGAACAACGTTGATCAGCTCATCTGCGGTGACGTTGTATGCCTCAAGCCGCAAAGGATCGATGACAACCTCGAGCATCTCATCGCGATTGCCTGCGATACCGGCCTCAAGCACCGAATCCAGCGCCTCAAGCTCGTCCTGCAAGTCTTTGGCAACGCGCGCCATTGTGCGCTCGGGAACCGCACCGGTCAGGTTCACGATGACAATGGGAAACTCGGAAAAATTGATCTCGGTCAGCGAATATTGCTCGGCGCCTTCCGGGAAATCCGCCTGTGCCGTGTTCATCGCGTCGCGGACATCGGCCATGATCGCGGTTTTGTCCCAGCCAAAATCAAATTCCAGCGCGACACCGGCATAGCCTTCGGCAGCGGTCGAGGTCATTTCCTTCAGGCCGTCGAGATCCGCCAACTCGGTCTCCATCGGCTTGACCAGAAGGTTTTCTGAGTCTTCCGCAGAAATGCCTGGGAACTGTACGGAAACGAAAAGGGCAGGGATTTCAATGTCCGGCTCGCCCTCTTTCGGCAATGAGACATAGGCAAACCCGCCGATAACCAGCGAGATGGCGATAAACGCCAGAACCATTCGGGCCCGATCAGCGGCCCAGGCGACAATACCTGTCATTGTGATGCTTCCCGATAGGTGGGTTTCACAGTGACGCCGCGGGTCACAAACTCTTGCCCAACGACGATGATGTCGGTCGTCTCCGGCAGCCCGCCGATCCAGACGCCTTCTGCGGTGTCGCGCAGAATTTGGACCGGCTTGAAGTCGACAATGTTGCCAGCGCCGACCGTGCGTACACCCAATTGACCTTCATTGCTGAGCGTCAGTGCGGATTGTGGCAGCAGGTGCGCCTTAGCCCCTTCGGCGGCGATCTGGATGGTTGCGGTCTGGCCGTCGCGGATGGTCAGATCGGAGTTGGGCACAGTGATTTCCACCTCGAATGTGCGCGTCGTCTCATCGGCCGAGCGGCTGAGGAACGTCACCCGGCCATTCAGTTGCCGTCCAGTGACCAGCGTTGCAGATGCCTCGGAACCGACAATGACGCGGTTGACCTCGGTTTCGGGCACAAAGCCCACCAGCTTGATCGGATCCAGCTGAATAACCGTGGCGCAGAGCGATCCGGGCTGCATCAGGCTGCCCAGTTCCGCAGTGTCGCTTTCCAGCAGACCTTTGAATGGCGAGGTGATGATCACACGCCCGGCCTCGCGCTGTGCGGCCTCAACAGCTGCGGCTGCGGCTTCGATCCCGGCGCGGGTGGCTTCCAACCCGGCCTCTGCCGATTTCACCCCGGCTTTGGCGGTGCTCATCGCGGCTTCGCTGGAAATCCGGCGGGTTTCCGAGGCAAAGCCGGTTTCAGCAAGCTTGCGTGATGCGGTCAGATTGATTTCGGCCTCGGCGACCAAAGCATGCGCTTCTTGCAGGCGGGCTTCGGCCTCGGGGATACGACTTTCGGCCTCAAGCTTGCCAGCCATGACTTCGGCCAGTTGCGCCGGGCGCGAGCCGGGGTCAAGCTCGCACAGAATATCTCCGGCTTCGACAAATGAACCTTTGCGTTTGGGCTCTGAGATTACGGTCGAAGTGGTTTCCGCCAGAACTTCTACCTGCCGGTTTGCCTTGGTCTGACCGCGCAACAAGACCGCGCTGTCAATCTCGCGCGCTTGCGAACGCAGGACGACAACACCCACCGCCGCGAATTCAGAATTTTCGACTACAGCAGCTTCATTTTCCGCTGTTTCCGCTGCTTCGCCACGTCCAGCGAATGCAAACAGCGCATCACGCTCGAATACAAGAAAATACAAAGCTACAATGACCAGAATGGCGTTGATGAATGAAATCAAACGCATACGGGGATTCTCCTAGAATTCTCTGCCCAAAAACACAAGGCGCATACGCCTAGAAATGGGGCTTAGGCTATGTCTTTTCTACACTGAACTGAATAGTTCGGTTTACTTTTTTTCGCAAGAGTAACGCCCGGGGGTGAAAATGTGCAAATTCCGACCCTTGGCTTGGCGTTGGTGCCGGGGTATGACATGGCGCACTTAGACAAGACACACAGCCCAGGGGGCAGGGATGAGCGACACAGACAGTTTCATTGATGAGGTCACGGAAGAGGTGCGCCGCGACCGCATGTACCTGCTGTTGCGCCGCTGGGGCTGGGTCGGTGTAGTTGCCGTGGTGCTTATCGTGGGGGGCGCGGCCTTTAACGAATACCGCAAATCCCGTGACGCGGCGCAGGCACAAGAACTGGGAGACTCGATTCTTGCCGCTTTGACTCAGAACGGTTCTGAGGCACGAGCTGCCGGATTGCAGAGCATTGAGACCGTGTCGCCCGGCGGGGACGCCGTGTTGAACATGTTGCTGGCGACCTCTCAGGTCGAGGCTGGATCGCGCGAAGACGCGGTCAACAGCCTGAATGCTGTTGCCGTTCAGGGCGATCTGCCTGAAATTTACCGCGCCATTGCAAGCTTCAAGGCCCTGCTTTTGCAGAGCGACACCTTGCCGGCAGACGACCGTCGCCAACAGTTTGAGGCGCTTGCCGCGCCGGGCGCGCCGCTGCGTCTGCTGGCTGAAGAGCAACTGGCGTTGATTGATGTTTCTGAAGGCAATGTCGAGGCTGCTCTGGATCGTTTGCAGGCGCTGCGGCAGGATGCTGAAGTTGGTATTGATCTGCAGCAGCGCGCAGCGCAATTGATTGTCGCTTTGGGCGGCGAACCGGAACCTGTGGTGACGCAACAGGGCTGACCATAGGTAAGAAAAGACGTAATGACAGGCGAGTTCGGAATATCATGGTAACAAGACTATTTTCCCGCGTGGGATTGCCGGTCGCAGCGCTGGCCTTGACCGCACTGGCCGCCTGTGAAGAACCCGAGCCCATTCTGCCCGGTGAACGCGAAGACATCCGCCCCTTGTCGGATTTGGAAACGGTGGAAAAGCGGGGCTCTCAACCCATCAGTCTGCCGTCGCAGCAGGCGAATGCAAACTGGTCGCAAAGCCCGGGAACACCGGCCTATCGGACTACAAACGCAGCACTGCGTGCAACGCCACAGCGCGTTTGGTCTGCCTCGATCGGTCAGGGTGACTCGCGCAAGCAACGTATCACCGCCGAGCCGGTCGTTGCGGGTGGGCTGATTTACACGCTGGACTCCTCAGCTACGGTTTCCGCTGTGACACCCCAGGGGCAGGTTGCCTGGGAAACCGGTCTGATCCCGGCAAGCGACGGGGATTCAGACGCCACGGGCGGTGGCATGGCCTATGCCGATGGTGTTCTTTATGTGTCTTCAGGTTATGGTCGCCTGACCGCGCTGGACGCCAAGACCGGTGCGATGCGTTGGCAAAAACGCCTGCAAGCCACCGGCAGCGGCGCACCGCTGGTCAATGATGGCCTGCTATATCTGGTGGCCGGAGATGAAACCGGATGGACCATTGCCACGAAAGACGGTCGTATTGCCTGGCAAATCGAAGGCACGCCCAGCGTCGGCAACGTCTTGGGTGCACCCGCACCTGTGATTGCCTCGGATCTGGCCGTGTTTGCCTTTGGCTCGGGCGACGTTGCCGCCGCTTTTCGTCGAGGCGGCATCCGTCGCTGGAATGCTTCGGTCGCCGGTGGGCGCCGGGGGCGGGCTGCAGCACAGATCGTTGATGTGACAGGCGGCCCGATGGTGTCAGGAAGCACCATCTATATCGGCAATCATTCTGGCCGGACCGTTGCGTTTGATGCTGGGACGGGTGAGCGTCGTTGGACAGCGGACGAAGGCGCCGTGGATGCCGTATGGCCCGCGGGCAACAGCGTTTTCCTGATCAGTGACCGCAGCCAGTTGGTGCGTTTGAACGCGGCGGATGGCTCTGTCATCTGGGCGCAGGATCTGCCAGGCTTTGTCAAAGACAAGCGCGGTCGCCGCGGTCCGATCTTTGCGCATTACGGTCCGATCCTTGCGGGCGGCCGCATTGTTATTGCGTCCAATGACGGTTATCTGCGGTTCTTCAATCCGGTCGACGGAACGCTGGTTCATCAGGTCGAAGTGCCCGGCGGCGCGACAACAGCGCCGGTTGTTGCCGGGCAAACGCTGTATGTCGTTTCGGCAAAGGGTGATCTACACGCTTTCCGTTGACGGCAAGATGCGCTAAAGGGCGCATCTTGAGTCTTGAAAGTTGAGTATCATGTCGCTGACCCTCGCCATCGTGGGGCGCCCGAATGTGGGCAAATCCACACTGTTCAATCGCCTTGTGGGCAAACGTCTGGCCTTGGTCGACGACCAGCCCGGCGTGACCCGTGACCTGCGCGAAGGCGAAGCGCGGCTGGGCGATCTGCGTTTTACCGTGATCGATACAGCAGGGCTTGAAGATGCGACAGATGACAGCCTTCAGGGCAGGATGCGCCGTCTGACCGAACGCGCAGTGGACATGGCCGATGTCTGCCTGTTCATGATCGACGCGCGCGTGGGCCTGACCCCCACAGATGAGATGTTCGCGGAAATCCTGCGTAAACGCTCCAAGCATGTGATCCTTGCGGCCAACAAGGCCGAAGGCAATGCAGCGGATGCAGGTGTTCTGGAGGCATACAATCTGGGTTTGGGTGAACCGGTCCGCCTGTCAGGCGAACATGGCGAAGGGATGACCGACCTTTATGCGCAGCTGATGCCTCTGGCCGATGCAGCAGAGGAAAAACAGGTCGAGGAGGCCCCTGAAACGGACATCGAGCTGGATGAGGATGGCGAGGGCGAGATGCCCCTGATCACCCCTGCCAAACCACTGCAGGTGGCCGTGGTGGGCCGTCCGAATGCGGGCAAGTCCACGCTGATCAACAAGATCGTCGGCGAAGATCGCCTGCTGACAGGACCCGAGGCGGGGATCACCCGCGATGCCATCAGCCTGCGGATCGATTGGGCCGATCCGGACGGTGACAGCACCCCGATGCGGATCTTTGACACTGCAGGGATGCGCAAAAAGGCCAAGGTTCAGGAAAAGCTCGAAAAGCTTTCGGTTTCCGATGGTCTGCGGGCCGTGAAGTTTGCAGAAGTTGTCGTGGTCTTGCTGGACGCAGAGATCCCGTTCGAACAGCAAGACTTGCGCATCGCCGACCTTGCCGAACGTGAAGGCCGGGCCGTAGTTGTTGCAGTCAACAAGTGGGATGTTGAAGAAAACAAGCAGGAAAAGCTGCGCGAGCTCAAGGAGTCCTTTGACCGTCTGCTGCCGCAGCTACGCGGCGCGCCCTTGATTACGGTGTCCGCGAAGACGGGCCGGGGGCTGGAGCGCCTGCGAGCCGCGATATTGCGCGCCCATGACATTTGGAATCGCCGGGTGCCGACAGCTGCGTTGAACCGCTGGCTGATCGCGATGCTTGAACAACACCCGCCACCAGCGCCGCAAGGGCGCCGGATCAAACTGCGGTATATGACGCAAGCCAAAACGCGTCCACCGGGCTTTGTTGTGATGTGCTCGCACCCTGACAAAATGCCGGCCAGTTATTCGCGCTATCTGGTCAACGGATTGCGCGAAGATTTCGACATGCCCGGTACGCCAATTCGTCTGACTTTGCGCGGGCAGGGGGACAAGAACCCCTACAAAGGCCGCCGCAAGAAAAACGCGGGCGCGCTGGCCAAGCATCTTAAGGGCCGAGGCTGAGCAGACGATCCGACCATGCTGCCTGCGTCTCGTTGGTTGTGGTTCCCGGTTTTCAGCTGCTGTGTGACCCGAGGACGCGGTGTTGTCGCTTCAGCAGATGTCGGGTGTTGCGCGGGGATCGTCTAGTGACGACACTCGGACAACTTCAGAATCGCCGTCACTTCCACGCGGCTCTCCTGTCTCGGCTGAATGAAAGAGAGTGCGTCACTTCTGACAATTCTTACTGCTCAAGCGCGTAACTGCGCCAATTTTCAGCGTTTTCACTCTGGGGGCGTGACAGCCCCGGTTCTGCGCGTTAGCATTCACGAGCGTGCATTTGTCTGCGCGCGACATGCTTGTTTGTGGTCAAACCGTGCATAGATTTTGAACAGAACTTAACAGGACCATCGTGGGAGCGGGCTGGATGGATCTGAGGGAATATACAAGACAATACGCGGTTCAGGACAACAGATTGGCTGCGTTAAGCTATTTTGGAACGTTCGCGGCGTATTTTGCGTCACTGGCATTGGCGATCCATTTTGTGGACCTGTGGTACATCATGATACCTACCGGGATCGTCTTTGCCTTTTCCGCTGTGCGACTTTACGTGCTGCAACATGATTGCGGGCACCATTCGCTTTTTGAAACGCGATTGCAGAACGAGTGGGCGGGGCACGGCCTGTCGCCGTTTACCTTTGCGCCGTTCGAAGTGATGAAGCAGAACCACAACCTTCACCATGCAGGCATCGGTAATCTGGAACATCGCGAAACCGGCGAAATTCACACCATGACTGTACGGGAATGGAACGCGGCAGATCGGAAAACGCGTTTGTTCTACAGGCTGTATCGCAATCCGTTCATCCTGGTGCCGATGGGGGCTTTGTTCACATACTTCATTCGCTACCGCTGGCCAAAGAACACTGTGCGCTTTGGCGTGAAAGGCGTGTTGATGCACAACGTGTCTATCGTGGTATTCCTAAGCCTGCTGTATCTGATCGCGGGAATGACCGGGATCTGGGTTTGGTTGGCGTTTTCGTTTCTGGGCGGGATGTTGGGTGTGTTTCTCGTCTATCTGCAACATAATTTCGAGGACACCTATTGGGATCGCAGACCCGAGTTAAACCCTCAGGTCGCTGCGCTTCAGGGGTCTTCAGCACTGGATTTCGGATGGTGGTTCGATACCGCTGTGGCCTGTATCACGTTGCATGACATCCACCACTATAACGCGCGTATCCCTTCCTACCGCCTGCGCGCTTGCCACTATAATCTGCCGCCGGAATTCACACCGCGTCGGATCAAATTCCCCGAAGCCGTTGCAGCGTTGCAGCTGAAACTATGGGATGAGGATGCAAAACGTCTTGTGCCTTTTCCTAAACAAACCCGAACGGCCGATCTTGCCCATGGCTAAAGCACTGGGTTTTGACTGGCTGACATAGAACTTGCTGATTGTACATCCGGTGTATATACAAATCTGCAGGGAGATTGAGAAAGGACAGATAATGACCGCAGTGACCAATATGAAAGGTGTAGGAGAGGCACTTGGCCAGGCTCTTGTCGCCAATGGCTTCAAGACCGCAGAAGCAATAGCCAAGGCAAGCCCTGCTGACCTGGTCAAGGTCCCTCGGGTCGGTGAAGCACGTGCTGCTGTGTTGATTGCAGCCGCAAAAGAGGCCATCTCCGCGAAACCGGCCGCTGCGAAACCTGTTACACGCCGTGCTTCTGTGCGCAAGCCTGCGACCAGGAAGACAACCGCACGCAAAACCACTACGCGCAAGACTGTTGCTGCTGCTGCGGCCGAAAAGCGGGCCGAGGAAGCTGCACGCAAGGCGGCAGAGGAAAAGGCAGCGGCTGAAAAAGCCGAAGCCGCGGCCAAGAAAAAGGCCAAAGCCAAGGCCAAGGCAGAAAAAGCTGCCAAGAAGCGCAAGGAAATGGAAGCCGCGTTCTCCAAGGCCAAGGACAAGGTGAAGGCCAAATCCAAGAAGGACAAAAAGTCCAAGAAGGCTGACAAAAAGAAAGACGCCAAGAAGGCTGACAAAAAGAGCGACAAAAAGAAAGAAAAGAAAAAGGCGAAGAAGTAAGACTTCCTCGCCCTTCCATTTTGTCAGACCGGCGCCCTGCAGGGGGCCGGTTTTCTTATGCCAGCGTACCGTCCAGTTGCAGCGTCAGCTTGCCACCCAGATAGGGGCTCAGGACTTCGGGCAGGGTCACGGTACCATCCGCGTTCTGACCGTTTTCCAGGACAGCGATCAAGCAGCGCCCAACAGCAAGGCCCGAGCCGTTCAGTGTGTGAACATATTCCGGCTTGCCGCCACCATCCGGGCGGAACCGAGCGTTCATCCGACGAGCCTGAAATGCGCCAGTGGTCGAGACCGAGCTGATCTCGCGATAGGTATCCTGACCGGGTAGCCATGCTTCGATGTCATAAGTGCGCCGCGCGCCAAAGCCCATGTCGCCGGTGCACAGAACGACGGTGCGATAGGGGATGCCCAACTGCTCCAACAAGTCTTCGGCACAGCGTAGCATACGCTTCTGTTCCTCATCCGATTTGTCGGGATGGGTGATCGAGACCATTTCGACCTTTTCGAACTGGTGCTGTCGCAAAATACCCGCAGTGTCCTTGCCGGCGCTGCCAGCCTCGGACCGGAAGCAGACGGTATGCGCGGTCATGCGGATGGGCAGAACGGCTTCGTCAAGAATATCCCCGGCAACAGAATAGGTCAGCGTGACTTCAGAGGTCGGGATCAGCCACCAGCCGTTGGTCGTTTGATAGCTGTCGGCACCGAATTTCGGAAGCTTGTCAGTGCCGTACATCGCCTCATCCCGGACCAGAACCGGGGTCTGCATTTCGGTTAACCCATTCTTGTCGATATGCGTGTCCAGCATGAATTGCGCCAGCGCACGGTGGATGCGGGCCACGCCTTGGGACAGGTTCACAAAGCGACTGCCGCTGGTCTTGGATGCAGTCTCGAAATCCATCGCGGCAGCGACGGCGGGAACCTCGAAATGCTCTTTCGGAGCAAAGTCGAACGCGCGTGGGGCACCCCAACGGTTGACCTCGACATTGTCATTCTCGTCCGCGCCTTTCGGCACATCATCGGCGGGCAAGTTGGCAATGCGGGCGAGCTGATCCGTTAGAAGAGCGTCCAGATCTTTCGCCTCGGTCTGCATCCGGGCGATCTCGGCCTTTTTCTCGGCCACCAGTGCGCGCAGGCGTTCGAACTCGGCTTCATCACCGCGGCCCTTGGCGGCACCGACCTCTTTGCTGGCCTTGTTCTGCTCAGCCTGTGCGGTTTCGGCGGCCAGAATCTTGGCGCGGCGGCTTTCATCCAACCTCAACAAATCTGACGACACCGGCGCGTCCCCACGGCGCGCAAGTGCGGCGTCGAAGGCGGCTGGGTTTTCGCGAATGGCGCGGATGTCGTGCATGTCTCAGATCCTTAGATGCGTGAATCACTGAAACCGCTTATGCACCATCTGTCGGGCGGGGTGTAGCACCGGTTACGACTTATCGTCATCGGCGTGGGTTTCATGCGCCAGATGGCCATTCCATTCCTCGGACGGGATTTTTGGTTCTGGTGGATCAGCCATGTACGAGGGTGTCATAATCTGTACGCTATTCTCATTGAACACGGCGACAATGTTGCGGTGCAGGTCCGAGCGGATCTTCGGAATGATGCTGCCGCGCGTAGTGTAGCCGTTGATTTGATAGTTGATTGCGTAATCAGCCAGCGCCGTCCACAGCACGAAGGGTTCGGGCTTGGCCTTGATGCCTTTTGTGCGATTAGCAGCCTCGATCAGCATTGCCTCGATCTTTTCCGGGGGTTCTTCATATCCGATTCCAACCGTAGTGTGCAGTAAAAGCCCGCTGCCATCGGTTTTCTTCGAAAAATTTACCACGTCTGAATTCATCAACTGAGCATTCGGGATTGAGATCAATTCATTCTTGATGGATTTCAGATGCGTTTCCATTAACTTGATCTGCACGACGTCTCCAATGTGATCTCCGATCTGGATACGGTCTCCTATGGATGTGGACCGGCGGTAGATCACGAACAACCCGGCCAACATGTTGGACACGACCGAGTTTGCGCCCAACGACAGCATCGCGCCAACCAGAATGGTCAGGCCCTGAAACGCGGCGGAATCCGAACCCGGAATGTAGGGCACTGCAAACACAAGTGCGATCAGAATGACGATGACACGGGCGATGTTGAACGTCGGGTTGACCCAATGCTTTTCGAAATCGGTCATTTCGAACGAACCCGCTTCGACCGCATCGAAGAACACGCGCATCCCTTTGATTATATACAACGCGACCCATGTGATCAGGCCCAGCATAATAAGGTTGGGTATGTAGCTCAGGATACCCTTGAATATCAGCAGTACGGGTTCAGTCAGGTAAGTGAGCAGCAGTTGCGCGAAATACCGTGTTTCGGCAAATGCAAGAAGGACGAAGGACAGGTAGTAGTAGAAACCGAGAAAGAAGATAACCAGCAGGACAAAATTCAGCCCGTACCTGATCAGGGCTGCGATTGCTTCGGCCTGGACGCTTTTGGCGGTCGCCGTTTCGACATCCCTCAAATAACGCTTTACCATTTTCAGGGTACGCCGCCTGATCCGCCGATGCAGCCATAAGATCAGCACCACGAAGGCGACAAAGCCAAGGGTCCATCCCGCAGCCTCAATTGCCCCTGACACCCGCGCCTGCTCCGAGCGGTTGGCACGATAGGCAAGAATGGCGTCTTCGATGGCCTGACCATGCAGAAACCCGAGAACGTCCAGCTCCATTTGATCCAACTCGGCATCTGCAACTGTCACGATTGACACGATCACACCGTCAGCGCGGATGCGAATGCCCAGATCGGTTTCTTCGAAGGCGATGTCGACCGTGGGATTTTCCGAGGCTTCGGCGATCTCAATGATCTTGTCCTGAACGCTTGCTGCCCGTTCCGGTGCGGGCAGGGCGCTGGAGCCGCGCAGGAAGAACAACATGTCGCCGTCGACGATGACAGGCGCTTTGAAACTGTCCGCGTCTTCTGCCTCGGGTTCGGTGATTTCAGCGGTTGTTTCCTGCGCCTTCAGCGGTGCTGCCAGAAACAGGAGTATTGCCACTAGCGACAGCAAAAGCGTCAACGATTGGAACGGTTTGTAGGATTCTTTCATTGTCCCTCCTGATGCTTGACTATAGCTGAACTGCGATGTCTGCATAGGACATATCTGCAACGCTTGATTGGTTCTTATGTCACCAATGTCAGGTTCCAATGAGACACATCATCGCCTTTGCTTGCAAACACGCATTTCAAAGCATAGGTTCCGCCCAAATTTGCGGAACGGTGCCGCAAGATCTGAACAAAGGAATATCCCATGGAAGGTGGCGCAATCGCCCAGTTTCTCCCGCTGATCCTGATTTTCGCGATCATGTATTTCCTGCTGATCCGTCCACAGCAGAAGAAAATGAAAGAACATACGGCCATGGTCGAAGCCGTGCGTCGGGGTGATCAGGTGGTCACACAGGGCGGCGTGATCGGCAAGGTGTCAAAGGTCAAGGAAGGTGAGAACGAGATTGAGGTCGAGATCGCCGAGGGCGTCAAGATCCGCGTGGTCAAGTCGACCATCGCTCAGGTTCTGAACAAGACCGAACCTGCGAAGTAAGTTCGCGCGATAATCCCTTGAAAAGGCAGGGTAATGCTGCAAATTGATACCTGGAAGCGGGTTCTGATCTGGCTGGTTTGTGTGACTGGTCTGCTCATGGCCCTGCCAAACGCGTTCTACACGCGGGTCGAGCAATCGAATGACGCCAAAACCGCGATTGAACTGGGCGTAGACACGCCTGAGATGCAGGCCGAAGCTGGTCAATGGCCCACCTGGCTGCCCTCATCGCTGGTCAATCTTGGACTGGACCTGCGCGGCGGTGCGCATCTGCTGGCCGAGGTTCGGGTGCAGGACGTCTATGAAGCGCGGATGGAAGCCATGTGGCCGGAAATCCGCGACGCGCTGCGTGATGAGCGTGCGACAGTTGGCACCATCCGTCGTCAGGACTCGGCCCCGGATGAGATTCGTGTGCGCATCAGCCAGCCCGAGGGGATGTCTCGGGCACTGGAAGTGGTGCGTGGGCTGGCCCGTCAGGTGCAAACCCTGACCGGGGTTGGTGCCACGGATATCGAGGCCCGGGCCGACGGTGATACCATCGTTGTTCAGCTTTCCGAGGCTGAAAAGCTGGCCTCAGACGACCGCACAGTGCGTCAGGCGCTTGAAATCATCCGCCGCCGGATCGACGAAGTCGGTACCCGCGAGCCCACCATTCAGCGTCAGGGCGCGGATCGGATTCTGATTCAGGTGCCGGGTATCGGCAGCGCCGGAGAGTTGAAGGAAATCATCGGAACCACGGCGCAGTTGACGTTTAACCCGGTTGTTAATCGCGGCACCGACCCGGATGCAATTGCGGGCATCGGTGAAGAGGTTGTGCCTTCGATCGATGAAAGCGGCGTTTACTACATCATCGAGTCCGCTCCGGTTGTGACCGGAGAGGAATTGGTCGACGCCCAGCCTTCGTTCGATCAGAACGGTCGCCCGGCTGTCAGTTTCCGGTTCAATACATCGGGCGCGCGCAAGTTCGGCGATTATACACGTGACAATATCGGTGCACCTTTTGCCATTGTTCTGGATGATGAGGTGATCTCGGCTCCTGTGATCCAAAGTCACATTCCGGGCGGATCCGGCATCATCACCGGCAACTTCACCGTTGAGGAAAGCACCAATCTGGCGGTCCTACTGCGGGCGGGTGCGCTACCTGCCGGGCTGGAATTCCTGGAAGAACGTACCATCGGCCCCGAACTTGGGCAGGACAGTATCGACGCGGGTAAAGTTGCCACCATCGTGGCCTTTGTTGCGGTGCTGGTCTTCATGGCGCTCAGTTATGGTCTGTTTGGACTCTTTGCCAACATCGCGCTGATCATCAACGTGGGCCTGCTGTTTGGCCTGCTGTCCCTGATCGGAGCAACCCTGACCTTGCCAGGCATCGCGGGAATCGTACTGACGGTCGGGATGGCGGTGGACGCCAACGTGCTGATCTTTGAACGTATCCGCGAGGAACTGAAATCTGCCAAAGGTCCGGCACGCGCCATCGAGCTTGGTTATGAAAAGGCGTTGTCGGCCATTCTGGATGCCAACGTAACCACCTTCATAACGGCGACCATCCTGTTTGCCATGGGCAGTGGCCCGGTGCGCGGGTTCGCCATCACTCTGGGGCTGGGTATTCTGACCTCGGTCTTCACTGCGATTTTCGTGACGCGCTTGATGGTCGTCATATGGTTCGAACGCCGCCGTCCGAAAATGATCGAGGTTTGACATGAGACTGAAACTCGTACCCCAGAACACCTCGTTCGATTTCTTCAGTCGCTGGAAGATCTGGCTTGGGATTTCGGGCCTGATGATGGTTGTGGCTTTTGCTTCGTTCATGTTGCAGGGCCTGAATTTCGGCATCGACTTTCGGGGTGGTACAACCATCCGAACCGAAAGCACGCAGCCGATTGACGTGGGCACATACCGCGATGCAATCTCTCCGCTGGAACTTGGAGATGTGACGATCACCGAGATTTTCGATCCGACCTTTGGAGAAGACGAAAATGTCGCGATGATCCGCATTCAGGCGCAGGCTGATGCCGAAGCGGTCGAGGCCGCAACGATCACCGCTGTAGAAGAAGCGCTGCAAACCGTGATCCCGGATATTCAATTCGTCTCGGTGGAATCAGTGGGTCCGAAAGTTTCCGGAGAGCTGATCCAGACGGCGGTTATCGCCGTCGCCTTGGCTATCGGTGCGGTTCTTGTCTACATCTGGCTGCGGTTTGAATGGCAATTCGCACTGGGGGCCGTGGCTGCACTTGTGCATGACGTGATCCTGACCATCGGCATCTTCTCGGAACTGCAGATCCGTTTCGATCTGGCAATCATCGCGGCGCTTCTGACCATCGTGGGCTATTCGCTGAACGACACGGTAGTGGTTTTCGACCGCGTGCGCGAGAACCTTCGGAAGTACAAGAAGAAAGACCTCAAAGAGGTTCTGAACATCTCGATCAATGAAACCCTAAGCCGGACGGTGATGACCTCTGTCACCACTCTGCTGGCGTTGATTTCGCTTTATGTTCTGGGCGGAGATGTGATCCGTGGGTTTGTCTTTGCCATGATCTGGGGTGTCATCATCGGGACTTATTCGTCGGTCTTTGTGGCCTCGACCATATTGTTGTGGCTGGGGGTGAAGCGCGACTGGTCCAAGCCGTCGAACACGGCGGGCAACCAGTTTGCCAACATAGATGCCTGAGGCATTGCAGCAGGCCCTTGCCCTGCCGGGCCTGGGCTGGCTGATCCTGACCATCGGAGCCGCGGGACTGGTCCGCGGTTTCACAGGTTTTGGAACAGCAATGATCTTTGTGCCGGTCGCCGTCCAGTTCCTGCCCATCGCGGATGTGGTATTTCTGATGGCAGCCACCGGGATCGTCTCGACCTTTGCTCTTGCGCCTCAAGCTTGGCGCGAATGCGACAAGTCCGAGATCAGCACTTTGGGCATCGCTGCGGCTGTTACCGTGCCACTTGGGCTTTGGATCATGGCGCAAGTGGACACGCTTGTTCTACGCTGGATCGCCTGCGGCATCATCGGTTTTACACTGACGGCTGTCATTACCGGCTGGCGCTGGGAGGGGCGATTGGGCTTGAGCGGACGATTGGCCATTGGGGGCAGCGCTGGGGTGATTGGCGGGATGACCGGCCTGACCGGCCCTGTTATCATTGTCTTCTATCTGGCCAGTTCGACAAATGTGCGCAAAATCCGGGCCAACACGATCATCTTTCTGGCCCTGCTGGATGTCGCGATTGTCTTCAGTATCCTGATCGGTGGCGCGGCGGATTTATCGATCCTGTGGATTGTTCTGCTGCTGGGTGTGCCTTATCTGACCACTACGCTGATCGGCAAAGCGCTGTTCGAACCGAAGCTGGAGCGCTTCTATCGCGTTGCGGCCTATTCGGTCATTCTGATCGCGGTGGTGTCCGGACTGCCGATCCTGGATTGACGGAGGGATAACATGCGTCTGAACCAAGTGACCTTTAGCGACGCAAAGCCGGTGGACGGTTACGGCCCCGGGTTCTTCCGCATTGGCGGCGAGGTGTTCGAAGGTGCTGTTCTGACCGGCCCTGCGGGTCCGGTAAAATGGGGCGGTTATGAGGATACCCAATCCCTGCTTGATCTGGCCGATGAGATCGACGTCCTGTTCATAGGAACCGGCACGGACGTGGCGCATATTCCCCAAACCCTGCGCGCCGCTTTGGAAAACGCTGGGGTTGGCGTTGAAATCATGAATTCTCCTGCCGCTTGCCGCACCTATAATGTGTTGCTATCGGAAGGTCGCCGGATCGCCCTTGCCCTGATCCCCGTTTGACAGGGTTCTTCAATCCGCTCCTGATTATTCCAAAGCCAGCAACGGCCCTGCGGCAAATCTTGCCTTTTGCCTCTGAAGACAATCCGCTAAGCGGGTTTCATGACTCTGACTGTATCTGACTTGTCGATCACCCGTGGTGGCATTCCTGTGCTGGAAGGTCTCAGCTTTGAACTGCCGCCCGGCAAGGCGCTGATTCTGCGTGGGCCGAACGGAATCGGCAAAACGACGCTCTTGCGCACTTTGGCAGGTTTGCAGCCTCCGCTTGAAGGCACCATCGAAGGCGCCGAGGACCAGATTGCCTATGCGGCCCACTCGGACGGGTTGAAGCCGACACTGACCGTGACCGAGAACCTGATGTTCTGGGCCTCGGTCTTTGGGACCAGCGGCATACAAAGCGCATTGGATACTTTTGATCTGAATGAGCTGGCCGATCGCCATGCCGGTAACCTGTCGGCCGGTCAGAAGCGGCGGCTGGGGCTTGCGCGGATGCTGGTGACAGGACGACCGATTTGGATGTTGGACGAACCCACTGTTTCGCTGGACAAAAACGCAGTGCAGATGTTTGCCAACGCGGTGCGGGCCCATCTGGGGCAGGGCGGGTCGGCCCTAATCGCAACCCATATCGACCTTGGTCTTGATGGAGAGGTTCTGGACGTTGGGCCCAACAAGGCCAAACCCAAACCCATTGACGATTTCGACGGAGGCTTCCTGTGATCGCCCTGTTGCTGCGCGACCTGAAACTGGCCTTTCGCGCGGGCGGCGGGTTTGGACTGGGACTTGCATTTTTCCTGATCGTGACCGTGATGGTGCCGTTTGCGGTGGGTCCGCAATCTTCGCTGCTGTCCACCATCGCACCCGGTGTTCTTTGGCTGGGGGCGTTGCTGGCCTGTCTGCTGTCGTTAGACCGATTGCTGGCTTTGGATTGGGAAGACGGGTCGCTGGATCTGTTGGCCACCGCGCCGCTACCGTTGGAATCGGTTGTGACCATCAAGGCGCTGGCCCATTGGCTGACTACCGGATTGCCTCTGGTTCTTGCGGCTCCGTTCCTGGGTGTCTTGCTGAATCTGCCTGTGCCGGGATTCTTCTGGCTGGTGATGTCACTGTTGATCGGAACCCCGGCGATGAGCGTGATCGGAACCTTTGGTGCAGCTCTGACCGTCGGTTTGAAGCGTGGCGGTTTGCTGCTGTCGCTGCTGGTGCTGCCGCTATACGTGCCCACTCTGATTTTCGGAGCCGAGGTCGCCCGGCGCGGAGCCACGGGGATGGAGGTCCAGACGCCGCTTCTCATGCTGGCAGGTATCACGGCAGCAACTATCGCGCTGTTACCCTTTGCCAGCGCGGCGGTGTTGCGTATCAATCTGCGGTGAACCGTCTCAACTTTGACCAAGGTCAATTGAGAACCACCCCAATTCGGACTAGATAGGGCCCATGTCTATCGCAGCCAAAGCCAACGCCCTCTGGGAATACGCCAACCCGCGTAAGTTTCTTGCAACCAGCGAGCGTGTCCTGCCGTTTTTCTGGATCACCTCACTTGCCTGCATCTGTGTGGGCCTGATCTGGGGCTTTTTCTTTACGCCGGACGATTACAAACAAGGGTCGACGGTCAAGATCATCTATCTGCATGTGCCTGCGGCGCTGATGGCGATCAACTGCTGGCTGATGATGCTGGTGACATCGCTGGTTTGGCTGGTACGGCGTCACCATGTCAGTGCGCTTGCCGCACGGGCGGCGGCACCGATCGGGATCGTGATGACAATGATTGCGTTGTTGACAGGTGCGATCTGGGGCCAGCCTATGTGGGGCACTTGGTGGGCCTGGGATCCGCGACTGACCTCGTTTCTGATCCTGTTCCTGTTCTACCTTGGATATGTCGCCCTGTGGGAGGCGATTGAAGACCCGGATACAGCGGCCGACCTGACCTCGGTCCTGTGCCTTGTGGGGTCGGTTTTCGCGATCCTCAGCCGCTATGCGGTGAACTTCTGGAACCAGGGGCTGCATCAGGGGGCGTCTGTCATGAGGGCAGCGGCTGTGACCGGGGCAGATACCGAAGAAAAGGTCAGCAACGTATTCTTCTATCCGTTGTTGATCTGCATTATCGGTTTTGTTTTGTTGTTCATCGCATTGGTGCTGTATCGCACCGGAACCGAAATTCGCGCACGTCGAATCAAGGCGCTGATGGCGCGGGAAAGGGTGGGCGGATGATCCCCGATCTTGGAAAATACGCGGACTCGGTTCTGTCGTCTTATGCTGTGTCTGTCGTTCTTCTGGTGGTATTGGTTGCGTACAGTGTGATACGTGGGCGCAAAGTGCGCCGGGACATGGAAAAGATCGAACAAAGGATGTCGCGCAATGGCTAAGATATCGCCCTTGATGATCGCTCCACCGCTGATTTTTGGCGCCTTTGCCGTATTGGCCGGAATCGGCATGTTCCGCGATGATCCAAATGCCCTGCCATCCGCACGCGAGGGCCAGCCCGCCCCGCCTGTGGTCCTAAGCGAGTTTCCCGGCAAAACCCCGTTCGATGACGCGACCCTGCGCGACGGAGAGGTCAAGCTGGTTAACTATTGGGCCAGCTGGTGTGCGCCTTGTCGCGCTGAACACCCCAATCTGGAAGCTTTGGCGAAAGAAGGCATCCCGGTCTATGGCATCAACTACAAAGATCAGTTGGCCAACGCAGATGCGTTCCTGACCGAGCTTGGCGATCCTTACACCGCGATGGGACGCGATGAACAAGGCCGCATGGCGTTGGATTGGGGCCTCTACGGTGTTCCTGAAACCTATGTGATTGACGGCGATGGTAAAATTATCCTTCGCTTTGCAGGGCCTATCACGCAACGGGTGATCGAAAGCACAATCCGCCCTGCCTTGGAAAAGGCGGCAGGCGGTTAGACACCTGCAAGCGGCTTTAGCAGGTTTTACAATCGATAGCCTCCGGTCACGCCGAGGACTTCACCGGTTATGAAACCCGCCGCATCAGAGGCCAGAAACCGAACGACCCGAGCGATATCCTCTGGCACGCCGACACGCCCAAGGGCGGTGTCTTTGACGAACAGTTCTGTCAGGTCATCCGGGCGCGGGGCCTCGGGGATGTTGATCGCACCAGGTGCAACCGCGTTGACGCGAATACCCTGCGGGCCCAGTTCTTTGGCCATGGCACGGGTCCACAGGTTGAGCGCGGCCTTGCTGGCCCCGTAAGTCGCGGCATCGCGCGGCGGAAGGGTCGCGTTCATGGATGAGATATTCACGACGCTGGATCCGCTTTGCAGATAGGGCAAAGCTGCTGTCAGCAAGGCTATCGGCGCGATCAAGTTCAGGTCCAGAATATCTCTGTGGTCCGGTGCTTCAAACACCTCTTTCGGAGTCGAACGCACCAGCCCCGCATTGTTCACGATGATATCCAGCCGACCAAACCGTTCGATGACCTGTTCGACAACGCGAACGGGCTGATCTTCCTGTGTCAGGTCCGAGCGGATGGCCAGAAAGCTGCGATCCAACACATCCAAATCGGGCGCGCTGTTCAACCATGTGAACGCAACTTGATGATCACGGCCGAGGTCTTCGACGATTGCTCGGCCAATCCCTCGAGCGCCGCCGGTTATCAATGCAACTTTGTCCATAGGCACACCAAATCTGCAAAGTGGATGCGTTACAACGCTAAACCTGATCGTTCTTTTTAAGCGTCACCTGCGCAGCAGAATCCAGATCATCGCCGCGATGAACGCGAAGGTCACAAGGTTCATCAGCGTATCTGTGAGATCACCGATCAGCATTGCGCTGGCCCTCCTCTCTCAGACCGCGGAACAAACAGACCATCAGTAGGACAGAAATAAAGACAAACGGCAAAGCGCCAAGCGAGATGAGGATCTTGACTGAGTCCACTGACCCAGAAAGGATCATCGCAACGCTCAGCAGCCCCAGCAAGCCCCCCCAGATCAGGCGCACACGCGGAGGGGGGTTCTCGTCGCCACCTGTCGAGAAGGTGCCCAGGACAAATGCCGCGCTTACGACGCTGGTCACAATGAACAGAAACGCGGCCAGTACCGTTGCGAGCGTTGTCACCAGGGACAGCGGCAGACGGTTAAGCAAGGCGAAGGTCACGCGTTCAATGTTTGTTTGCGTATAGGCCAACAGTTCCCCCGCCCCGTTGAGAGCCTCGAACAGGCCAATGCCGCCAAAAGCGCCGAACCAAAGGATCGAAAACAGCGTAGGGGCGAAGAGTACTCCGATCACGAATTCTCGTATTGTTCGACCGCGAGAGATGCGGGCGACGAAGACACCCACAAATGGGCCCCAGGCGATCCACCAGACCATATAGGTCAGAGTCCAGTCGCTGAACCATTTGGTGACGTCATCGCCGAAAAACGTGAAGGTCTGAAAACCCCTTGGAATGACATTGGTGACGTAATCACCGAAACCCTGAACGACTGTATTCAAAAGATATTCTGTCGGGCCCAGGACCACCGTGTAGGCAACAAGGCTGATCGCAATCAGCATAGCCGCGTTGGACAGTCGCGCCATGCCTTGACCCAGATCGATCAAGAGTGCCGGGATATACGCAGCGACCATCGCCAGAAAGACAACGCCAATCAGTAGGGCTCCGACCGTTTCCCGGCCACCCAGAACAGCTATGCCATCTGCCACCTGAAACACGCCCATAGCCATGGAGCCACCAACGCCGATGGCTATCGCGACGATTGCCATGAAGTCAGAAAACCATCCGACACGTTCCGCCCAGCGTTCGCCGGGAAACAGGCTTTTGATCGGCGCGCTGACCATCATCCCGGTGCCGCGGCGAAAACTGAAATAAGCGATGGTAAGCGCTGTTGAGCCGTAGATGGCCCAAGCGTGCAGACCCCAGTGAAAATTTGTCGCCAACATGGCTTGCTGCGCCGCGATGAAATCCGGCGCCATGCCTGAGATAAAGTTGAAATGGGTGAGTGGTTCTGCCACGGCCCAAAATAGCAGACCGACGCCCATCCCGGCAGAGAACAACATCGAAATCCATGTGGCGGTCGAGAATTCTGGTTCTTCGTCATCGCGACCAAGGCGAATTTTGCCATAAGGAGAAAATGCCAAAAACAGGCATCCGATCAACATGCCCGACGCGGCGAGCATCACGAACCAGCCGCGGCTGTGGAAGGTCTGTTGAACGATACCACTTGCCCAGGTCACCAAACTCTGGATGTCGACAACACCCCATATCCCGATCACAGCGATAACGCTAAGGGAGCAAACCATCAGGGCGTTGGGTTTCTGCATGACACATGATTTCCGTTGATGACCTCGCCCAACAGTTTCAGGTTTTCGAATGAATGACCAGAAAACAAAAAACCCCCGGCGCTTAGCCGGGGGTTAGAAACGCTTGCTTTGCTACCGGGTTACGATGCCTTCGCAAGATTGCGTAGCACGTAGTGCAACACACCACCGTTTTCGATGTACTCAATCTCTGGTGCGGTATCGATGCGGCACTTCAGGGTGATGGTCTTCTCAGACCCATCGCCATAGACGATCGTGCAGGGTACCTCTTGCAGTGGCGCGATGCTGTCCAGACCGTGAATCGAGACGGTTTCGTCTCCCTTCAGACCCAGCGTTTTGCGCGTGTCACCGCCGGTGAACTCGAACGGAATGACGCCCATACCGACCAAGTTCGAGCGATGGATGCGCTCAAAGCTTTCGGCGATCACAGCCTTGACGCCCAGCAGCGCGGTCCCTTTGGCCGCCCAGTCACGCGACGAACCCGCACCATATTGCTCGCCACCAAAGACGACCAGTGGGGTGCCCTGTTCCTGATAGGCCATCGAGGCTTCATAGACTGAGGTCTGTTCGCCATCTGGGCCTTTGGTGTAACCGCCTTCGACACCGTCCAACATTTCGTTCTTGACGCGGATATTGGCAAAGGTTCCGCGCATCATGACCTCGTGGTTGCCACGACGCGAGCCGTACGAATTGAATTCGCGCGGTTGCACTTGGCGTTCAGTCAGATACCTGCCAGCGGGTGTGGTCGTGGCAAAAGACCCGGCGGGCGAGATGTGGTCGGTGGTGATCATGTCGCCCAGGATCAGCAGAACCTTGGCCCCGTCGATATTCGAGATCGTGCCTGGTTCAGCCCCCATACCCTGGAAATAAGGAGGGTTTTGAATATAGGTCGAGGTCGGCGGCCAGTCATAGGTTTCCTGTTGCGGAACCTCGACCTCTTGCCATTTTTCGTCACCTTTGAAGACATCGGCGTATTTCGACTGGAATGCCTCGCGGGTCACGGTGGCCTCCACCAGCTCCGCGATTTCGGCTTGGGTCGGCCAGATGTCTTTCATATAGACGTCGTTGCCGTCCTTGTCTTGACCGATGGGCTCGGACGTCAGGTCGATATCCATTGTGCCCGCCAATGCGTAGACGACAACCAGAGGCGGCGAGGCCAGATAGTTCGCGCGCACGTCTGGGGAAATACGGCCCTCGAAGTTGCGGTTGCCGGACAAGACCGAGGTGGCGACCAGATCGCCTTCGGCAATAGCTTCTGAAATCTCTCTCTGGATCGGGCCTGAGTTGCCGATACAGGTGGTGCAGCCATAACCCACAAGGTTGAACCCGATCTTGTCCAGATCCTCTTGCAGACCAGCCGCCTCAAGATAAGCAGATACGACCTGCGAACCCGGCGCCAGAGAGGTTTTGACCCATGGTTTGCGATCTAGACCCAATGCTGCGGCCTTGCGGGCCACCAGGCCCGCGCCGATCATGACGTACGGGTTTGACGTGTTGGTGCAGGAGGTGATCGAAGCGATCACGACCTTGCCCGATTCCATGCCCCATTCTTCACCTTTGACTTCGATCTGTTTGCCCATCGGACGCTTGAAAGTCTCTGCCATTTCCTTGGTAAAGGCCGCCTTGGCACCAGTTAGTGCAACATAGTCTTGCGGGCGTTTGGGGCCCGAGATCGCAGGAACGATGGTGCCCATGTCCAGCGACAGCGTGTCGGTGTAGATCGGGGCGTAGTTCTCATCGCGCCAGAGGCCGTTTTCCTTGGCATAGGCTTCGACCAGTGCCAGACGATCCTCGTCGCGGCCGGTATTGCGCATGTAGCGAAGGGTCTCGCCGTCGATGGGGAAGAAGCCGCAGGTCGCGCCGTATTCGGGTGCCATGTTGGCAATGGTCGCGCGGTCGGCCAGCGGCAGGCTGTCCAGACCTTTACCGTAGAACTCGACAAACTTACCGACCACGCCCTTTTCGCGCAGCATTTCCACGACCTTCAGGACAAGGTCGGTGCCGGTGGTGCCCTCGACCATTGCGCCAGTCAGTTCAAAACCAACAACCTCGGGGATCAGCATCGAGATCGGCTGACCCAGCATCGCGGCCTCGGCCTCGATCCCGCCGACGCCCCAACCCAGAACGGCCATGCCGTTCACCATCGTGGTATGGCTGTCGGTGCCAACCAGCGTATCAGGATAGGCAACCTCATCCCCGTTCTGATCCGTGTCAGTCCAGACGGTCTGGGCCAGGTATTCCAGGTTCACCTGATGGCAGATGCCGGTGCCCGGGGGCACAACGCGGAAATTGTTAAAGGCGTTCTGTCCCCATTTCAGGAATTGGTAGCGTTCCATGTTGCGTTCATATTCGCGGTCCACGTTCATCTGGAACGCGCGGGGATTGCCGAACTCGTCAATCATGACCGAATGGTCGATGACCAGATCAACCGGGTTCAGCGGGTTGATCTTTTGTGCGTCGCCACCCAGCGCCTTGATACCGTCGCGCATCGCTGCAAGGTCGACAACAGCCGGAACACCGGTGAAGTCCTGCATCAGCACACGGGCAGGGCGGTAGGCAATCTCTCGCGGGTTCTTTCCGCCATTTGCGCCCCATTCGCTGAAGGCCTTGATGTCGTCGACCGAGACGGAAAAGCCGTCATCTTCGAACCGCAAAATATTTTCCAATACCACTTTCAGCGCGGCAGGCAGTTTCGAGAAATCACCCAAACCGGCCGCTTGCGCGGCGGGGATCGAGAAATAAGAAATGGATTTACCGTTCACGCTCAGGCTGCGGCGTGTCTTGGCGGTGTCCTGTCCGACTTTGATGGGCATCAGTGGCCTCCCTCTCAAATGACTTGGAAAATGGGATTCGCTGTCTGTTATCTGTATCACCAAAGCCCTTGGTTCAAGGTTGAATAATAGCAAAGGTGTCTTTTTGGTATACCATTGTACGCAAATTTGGAAAATCATGTATTCCTGCCTCAAGAAACCTTGATTGGTCGTTGAATGCCAAAGCGGCTATTGCTGATACCCGACCGCCCAAACCGAGAGTTCTTATGTTCAGATCCGCCGCATTGACCGCCCTGATGTCCTGCCTTCTGGCTGCCTCTGTTGCGGCTGAGGATGATCCTGTGGTGGTTGAATTGTTTACGTCACAAGGATGCTCATCATGCCCTCCGGCAGATCGCTTGATGCATGACCTGGCCAAACGCGACGACGTCATCGGCTTGGCGCTGCACGTGGACTATTGGGATTACATCGGTTGGAAAGATGAATACGCCGATCCGGACCACACCCTGCGGCAGCGTGCCTATGCTCGGGAAGGGGGGCGTTCGATGATCTATACGCCGCAGATGGTCATTAACGGGCAGCATGACATTGTGGGCGCGCAATCTCGCGAACTGGATCGTCTGATCAATGCTCATCTCAAAGCGACCCCTGAGGCATCGGTTACAGCAACCCGAGCAGCAGATGAAGTGACAGTGGATGTGACGCCCTTGGAACTGTCAGAGGGCGAGACCTATGACGTGCGTATCGTACAGTATTCGCCCATGCGCCATGCCTCGATCCGTCGCGGAGAACTGGCCGGGCACGAACTGGATTATGCCAATGTCGTTGAGACATGGCAGATTGCGGGGCAGTGGGATGGAAATGCCCAGCAATCGTTTTCAGCTCAGCTCAGCTCTGATCTGCCTGCCGTTGTGCTGGTGCAAAGGGCAGGTCACGGGCCGATTGTTGCGGCCACCCAGGTGAAGTGATTAGGGTGTTTCTTTGGGGTTTATCCCCAGCACGTTCAAGTTTTTCCAACGGCGATGAATCCAGAACCATTGCCCCATGTGCTGCCGCACCACCTTTTCCAAGTCATCATTGGTAAACTGGGTCATGGTTTTGGGGTCCGAATGCGGTACCGGATCATGCAGGATGATTTCAAAATCGATGCCATTGGGCTGCCGCACCGCATAACAGGGAATGAGCTCGGCCTTGTACTTTATGGCCAGTTCTGCGTTCAAAACGGACGTGGAAGCAGGCTTGCCGAAGAACATAAGTTCTTCGCCGCCTAACGCATGAAGATCGGATACAATGGCTATGATTCCACCCTTTTTGAGCGAACGCACCATTTCGACCATCCCGCGCCGCCCTTGCTCGAACATCGGCGCGCCGGTTTTGTAGAAGGCTTCGACATAAGCGTCGTTGAAATACGGGTTGGCCATGCGGCGATAGAGGCAGCCAATCGGTTGGCCGCTATGTTCCTGCAGGGCGATGCGCGCGGCCAGATAGTGCCCAAAATGCGCCGTGATCATCATGACCGGACGCCCTTCGGCGATCGCCTTGTCAAAGGCGGCAATGCCCGGACCGGAGATTTTTGCCGATTTTTGCCGCTCAGTGAATCCCTCGGGTGAAAAATGCTCCATGATAGCCCGGCCGGCATTATCCGGCACATCGCGGCAGATCTTTTTCACTTCGGCATCGGATAGGTCAGGGCAGGTGAGCTTCAGGTTCCGCCGGATACGTGTACGAAACCCGACAACCGGCGCCAAAGTACGCATGATCGCGCCCATGGTGGCGACGCGCCGCTCATACGGGGCAAGGCGCATTGCTCCGATGACCCCTTGAAGGAGCATATTGGCGACATAGTATTTTCCAAGCTCAAACCGGCTGAGCTCCGACTTTTCGACGGGCATGGAGGTGTCTCACCGCGTGTTGCGAAGTTGCTTTGCCAGACATACAGCCCGACGTAGGCAAGCTCAAGCGCTCAGAGAAGGGGAAAATTCCGGGTCTTCATGTATTGTCCAATTACCAGCCTCTGGCGTTGAGGATTTACTATGTTTCTTCGTCTTCGTCATTTTCAATCAGGGCGATTGTTCCGGCGTCGACCAGCATCCGAATGGCACCAACGACCTGAGTCATCGCGTCTTCGGCTTCGGATTGCCTAACGCGCCCGCGTTCACCCATTTCTTCGCGCAGGTTATCCGCCATTCGGGACGAGATATTGGACAACAGGAACTCGACCGACGCCTTGTCATCATCTGCTGCGGCACCAGCCAGCGCTGTGACCAGAACGGGTTGCTCCACTTCGCGCAGGATAACCGGAACGTCCCGAGGCGTTATACGTGTTGATACATGAGCGAAGGTAAAGATCGATCGGCGCACAAGGTCGGCGAAATCGGCGTCATCTTCGTCCAGCGCGCTCAACAAGTCGTCGCGTGTGGCCGCTGCAGATTGGTTCAAGATTGCGCCGACCCTTGCACCGGGGCCATCATCGAATGCCTGCGCCGGGCGCTGATCCAGCTGCGCGGCCAGAGACCAGCCGATCCGCTCGACCGCTTCGGGGGTGACATTCGCGGTCTTCGAGACAGCAAAGGTGATCCGCCGTGCCACCGGCCCGGGCATGTGGCCCAGCATCTGAGCAGCCTGTGCGGTGTCCATCTTTGACAACATCACCGCAGCCACTTCGGTGCTTTCCGCCTGCGCCATGGCTGCAAGATCTTCGACGGGGATGTCGCGCGGTCTTTGCCACGGGTCGCCGATCTGTCGTACCCCGGCCACTTTGCGGAGGCGGGCCGCTGTTTTGGGCGCGATCTTTCCGTTCACCGCATCCAACGCGCCGGCCAGACCGTGAGGAAACGCAAGGCCGATGTTGTCCAGAGCATCGCTGAACTCCTGCGCCACCGAATCGAGCGTCACGCGGTCCACCAGACCCATCTCACCCAGCTGATGGGTCAGTTTTTCTTGTAGATCGTCGGGAAGTTCCTCCAATGGAAGGTCAGCGCCTTCGTTCAGCAGAAACCGCACAACAACCGCTGCCTTTTGACGGTTGGTCAACGCCCGAGGGACAAGGCGTAGTGTGGTGTCATCCCCTTTGGCAAGCGGAGTGGGGGCCCCGGGTGCCGCGTTTATCAATGCGTTTGTTTCCTGCATCTGCCTGTGGTGCCAAAATTACTGAGCTACAGGCAGATTACGGAGAATCGGGTTAAATAACCTTGAAGTTTAGTAGTTATAGGTCAGCCCGGTGCGGATCGCTTCGCGCAGCGATGCCTCGGCCCAGGTTCCTTCCCCGCCACGCGTTTTGATTTCGCGCCATTGTTCGATGGCCAGATCGGTTCTGCCCTCGGTTACAAACCCTTGTGCCATATAGCTGCGGGCCAGAAGGTTGTCGGGGTTGGCGTTGATGGCATTCTGATAGAAAACGTTCGCCAGTTCCAATTCGCCCATCTTGCGGTAGGTGAAGCCCCAATAGGTCAGCACACGATCGTCGTTTTGGTCCATGACCCGCAGGATATCCTGAGCGTGCCCGTACTGCCCGTCATAGGCCAATTCGCGGACGGCATCATAGAGTTGATCATCGGAAAGATTGGTCTTGTTGGGTTTGACGCATCGGCCTCTGGCCTCGTCGAAAACACGACCGAACAGACATTTCTTGGTCGTGTTCGTCGGTTTGGGTGGGCTGCTGCTGTCACCGCCTGCGGCATGGACCGCTGGGGCAAAGGCAAAGGCTTGCAAGGCAAGGGCCGAAGCTAACAAAAAGCGCATAATCCTACTCCGTTCTCTGGACTGCTCATAAGATCATAGTGCGATCTACAAAAAAGCTAACAGTTGAACGGTTGCATTTATTCACAAGTAGGACAGAAAATTGTCAGCTATTGACGGATTTCGCGCAGCTTTGAGTTTCTGAGTCCCAGGATGTGCCGGGTGCGCAGGATTGCGTCTGTTTGGTGTGTGCATTGCACGCAAGGCTTGCGGTTGCAAAAAGCGCAAGTGCTGCTGCGCTAGCAAGGGTTTTGACCATGGTGTTTTCCCTCCAAGGAATACGCCGCAAGCATACCTTATTTTAGACGCGCTGGCAAAAGAACAAGACCCGCTCTGCTTGCGGCAGAACGGGTCCCGAAATTCAATTTCAAAAGATGGTGTTATTCACCAAACACACGGGCAAAGATCGTGTCGACGTGTTTGGTGTGATAACCAAGGTCGAATTTCTCTTCGATCTCTTCGGGGCTGAGCGCGGCTGTGACATCGGCGTCTGCCAACAGCTCTTCTTTGAAGTCGGTACGGTGTTCCCAGACCTTCAGCGCATTGCGCTGTACCATGGCATAAGCGTCCTCGCGGCTGACACCGGCTTGGGTCAACGCAAGCAGAACGCGCTGGCTCATCACAAGTCCGGGGAACTTGTTCATGTTCTCAAGCATGTTTTCGGGGAAGATCAGCATTTTGTCGATCACGCCTGTCAGTCGCGCCAGCGCGAAATCCAGTGTGATTGTGGCGTCGGGTCCGATCATGCGTTCTACCGAAGAATGCGAGATGTCGCGCTCGTGCCAGAGTGCCACGTTTTCCATCGCCGGGATCACGGCCGCGCGCACCATGCGGGCCAGCCCGGTCAGGTTCTCGGTTAGCACCGGGTTTTTCTTGTGCGGCATCGCCGAGGAGCCTTTCTGGCCCATCGAGAAAAACTCAGCCCCCTCAAGCACCTCGGTCCGCTGCATGTGGCGGATTTCGATGGCGATGTTTTCGATGCTGCTGGCGATCACGCCCAGAGTGGCAAAGAAGGCCGCGTGGCGGTCGCGCGGAATGACCTGAGTGCTGATCGGTTCAGGCACCAGCCCCATTTGGTCACAGACATGTTCCTCGACGCGCGGGTCGATATTGGCAAAAGTACCAACAGCACCGCTGATCGCGCCGGTGGCGATTTCCGCGCGGGCGTCGCGCATGCGCGACAGGTTGCGGTCCATCTCGGCATAGAACCGCGCGAAGGTCAGGCCCATGGTGGTGGGTTCGGCGTGGATGCCGTGGCTGCGACCGATGCGGACAGTGTCTTTGTGTTCAATCGCGCGACGCTTGAGCGCGGCCAGCAGACCTTCGAGATCGGCGATCAGCAGGTCTGCGGCACGGGTCAGCTGTACGTTCAAACAGGTGTCCAGCACGTCCGAACTGGTCATGCCCTGGTGCACAAAACGCGCCTCTTCGCTGCCGACATGTTCGGCCAGGTGGGTCAGGAAGGCGATGACGTCGTGCTTGGTGATGGCCTCAATCTCGTCAATGCGGGCCACGTCGAATTCCACGTCCTTAGCCTTCCATACGGCCTCGGCGTTTTCACGAGGGATCACGCCCAGATCGGCCATGGCGTCGCAGGCGTGTGCCTCGATCTCGTACCAGATGCGGAACTTGGTCTCGGGCGACCAGATAGCGACCATGTCAGGGCGGGAATAACGGGGAATCATTGGCGGCAGCACCTTTATGTGATTGGGATGAGGCGTTGGCGCGGGGTTTAGCCCTGTGCGCGCGAGGGAACAAGATGTGAGAGCAGGTATGAGACGGTTTGCCCTGATTTTGGTCTTTTGGCCGGGTGTTTTGGCCGCAGACGGCTTCCAGAAACTGTCCGGCGAGGAAATCCTCGCAGCTTTGACCGGCAAGAAACTGGAATACGGAAGAGGGGTCTGGCAAACATTCGAGGCCAGCATGATTACCCAGTACTTCTCGGGCGGGCCAAGCGCGGGGCGCTGGGCCGTGCAAGAGGATCAGTATTGCTCGACTTGGCCGCCGTCGGACCTGTGGGCCTGCTATGATGTCTTTCGGAATGAGGACACGATCCGCTTTGTAGATGATGCAGGTGGCCAGACCGATGGAGTCTATGCGCCATAGACGTCCCATGTTTCTATGGCGGTGTGGAAGTTGGTTTTGGTAATCGGCAGTTGCCCCGCCTGGTGGTCAGTGAAGTACGAACGCGGCTTTTTCTGGTCTTTTCGACGCAATGCTGGACAAGGCGCGCCCTCACGGTTCAATCTGTGGGCACAGAAACTATCAGGTTATTGAAATATGCGTTTATTTTCAGGTCCGATATTTGCTGCCTGCGCCGCAGTCTGGCTGGGCGGGGCAGGTTCTGCGATGGCCGACACCCCTGCGACATATACCGAGGATGGCCGTGCGCTGTTTAGCTTTAACGTGCCCGATTTCTGGTTGCTGCGCACCGGTGGCCCACGTGAGATCGAAGACACCGAGTTGGGGGATCCGCGCGCCGTCGCGCGGGTCATGGGGCTGCGGCCTGTGACAGATGACACCGTCTGGATGGGCTTTGTCTCTCCGGCAGGGGTTGCGACAATTCAGGACGGTATCCGGTATCTTCAGGATATCGATAAGTTTCTGGTCAATGATCCGACTGTCACCAGCACCAGCGACACCCGTATCGGCGGATTGCCTGCCCGAGTTTTTCGAGGGACTGGGCGTCGGGACGGCAAAGGGGTGAGCTTTACTGCCACAGTTATTGACCTGCCAAGCAACCGAGTTGCCATAGCTGTCGCGATCCTGCGTGACGGTGCAAATCCAGATTATGCAGATGACCTGAATGACGTCTTCGCGTCGTTCCGGTCGCGTCAGTGAGGGAGGGTGCGATGAGCCTGAGACTGTTCAAACGAATATCCCTCGCGCTGGGGCTGGGGGCTGCGACGTTAACTCTGTCGGCGTGTGATGGTGTTTCGGTAGGGGTCGGGTATGGGTATGACCCGTTTTATGACTCAATGCTCTGGAACGATTACTACCGCCGTAATGTCAATGTGGGTATCAATCCACCAGACCGGCCAAATCGCCCAGATCGGCCAACGCGCCCGGATCGCCCGAAACCGCCGGTTGCCAAACCGCCTGCGCGGCCAAAGCCCCCGACGGCACGGCCACCTGCGGCGCGCCCGCCGATACATCGGCCATCGCCGCGCCGCTGATAGCTTGAAGGCCGCTCTCGGGCGGCCTTTTTCACGGTAGAAGTTCGGTAGTGATATGGGCTGAACCTTCGAGGGTCCGGTGAACCGGGCACTTGTCCGCAATTTCCAGCAGACGTTGCTTTTGGGCTTGGTCCAGTGGTCCGGTCAATCGGATTTTGCGGCGGAATTGATCCACTTTACCTTCATTCGCGAGCCCGGCGTCCTGAGCGTGAACCTTGTCGTGACAGACATCCACACTCACGCTCGTCAGAGGCCAATTCTTTCGCCGCGCATACATCCGTATTGTCATGGATGTACAAGCGCCCAGACCGGATGAGACAAAGCCATAGGGCGACATGCCCTTGTCCGTGCCGCCGTAAGAAGCTGGTTCATCCGCGACTGCGTGGTGATGTGGCCCGGCCTGAATGTCCTGCATGAAGCCGCTTGGGTCCGCTTCGGTGACGCGTACAACGCCTTCCGGGGCGCCCGGTGGCGGGGCGGGCGGGCACAGCTTCACATAGCGTGAAACCCATGCTGATATCACATCGGCCGCATATTCGGCATCCGCTGCGCGCGTGATCAGGTGATCGGCATCATCGAGAGTGACAAAGCTTTTTGGGTGTTTGGCCGCCGAGAATATAGTGCTCGCGTTGTCGATGCTGACCGTTTCATCCCGTGGCGCATGAAGGATCAGCAAAGCGGCTTTGAGGTCGGCGATCGCGGCGGTCAGGGCGGATTGGGCAATGTCATCCACAAAGGCTTTTCCGATGCGGAACGGGCGCCCGCCCAAAGAAACCTCAGCGCTTCCGTCCTGCTCGATCTGAGGCAGCGCGTCTTCAAAGTGATGCGAGACGTGACCGGGATCTGCCGGTGCGCCCAAGGTCACAACGGCTTTTACCGTAGGAATACCAGCGCGAGCGCGCAATACCGCCGCGCCGCCCAGCGAATGGCCGATCAACAGGGCAGGGGCCATATTGCGCCCGGCCAGATATTGCGCGGCTGAGATCAGATCCTCGACATTGGACGTAAACGTCGTATTGGCGAACTCGCCCTCGGAATGACCCAGCCCGGTAAAGTCAAAGCGCAGCACCGCGATTCCCATTGCCGCCAAGCGGGCCGAGATGCGCCGTGCTGCAGGGATGTCCTTGGAACAGGTAAAGCAATGGGCAAACAGGGCGGTTGCCAGAACCGGTCCGTCGGGCAGATCCAATCGCGCTGCCAGTTGGCTGCCGTCATGTCCGGCAAAAGTGATGCGTTCCGTGGGCATGTCGGCTCCTTGAGTGTGTTGGGGGAACACAGACTATACTGTGTTCATGCTGGTCTAGTCTCAACCCCTATGTCAGTCGCGTCACGTGAAGGTGAGGACATTGAGAACATTGTGCGTTTTTTTCGCCTGAGCATCATCATTACACTGCGCATCAGGCTTTGAGGAACGTATCTGCCGCTCTGATTTAAATGCATCACGAAATGTGAGGTAAATTCGATCAAACATTCATTTCACTTATGTCGCCCTCACGCACATCTTTGGAACGAAGATGTTGACCAAGGAGATACCCATGTCACACGCAGAGTTCACCGCCCGCACCCGCGAGATGCGCCCGCTGTTGGTCATCGCGTTGCTACTGGCTGGTCTAAGCGGTTTTGTCATCGGCCAGTCTTGGCCCGCGAACTTGAGCGGGCTGAAGGAACAGGTACGTCCAGCCATCGAAGACTGGCACGGCAATGTCCGCCGTTCCTATTGGTCAGAGTGAGGCTTTGGCCTCACTCTAGTCCCATCAACCGAGCATCGAAGGGATATTTTGTCAGGTTCTCGTACCCGTTTTCGGTAATGAGAACCTGATCTTCCAGCTTGATGCTGAAGTCGCCGCCGACCTCGCCAACGCAAGCTTCAACACACAGAACCATTCCGGGTTCCAGCGGGTAATCATATGATCCTTCGACAGCCTTATCGGGATAAGCCACAAGCGGCCATTCATCGCACAGGCCGACGCCGTGCATCAGGCAGCCGTATTTCTGCGCTTGAAACTTGTCGTCCAGCCTATGGGCATGCGCTGTCAGTTCCGGGATCATCACGCCGGGTTTGAGCATCTCCATGTTGGTCATGATGTGTTCATGCGCGTGCTGCATGGCATAGATCATGTCCTCACGCGGCTTCTGATCGCCAATCCACCAGCTGCGGGAAATGTCGATGCAGATCCCGTAGGAACCAATCAAGTCGGTGTCGAAAGAGATGATCTCATTCTGCTGGGTGATCCGAGGGCCGCATTCCTGAAACCACGGGTTGGTGCGTTGGCCCGAAGCCAGAAGGCGCGTTTCGATCCACTCTCCACCGCGCTTGATGTTCTCCGCATGCAGTACGGCCCAGATGTCGTCTTCTGAGGTTTTTCCATCCCCCACATTGGCACGCGCGAACTTCTCCATTTCAGCAACCGCTGTCTCACACGCGTGGCTGGCGCAACGCATGGCGAGGAGTTCGTCCGGTCCCTTGATGGCGCGGGTCTTTTCGGTCAGCTCTTCGCCTTCCACGATCTCGAACCCCTGCGCCTCAAGCGCACGCAACCCGTGCAGCATGATCTTGTCGACGGCTAAGCGCGTGTTGCCACCGCTGTGCTCTTCGATCAGCACCCGCACTTCATTCGAGAACACATCCGCGGCCACATCGACCTTGTCGCCCCGGTCGAAGTAAAACAGATCAGCGCCCGAACGCTGTTCCCGCACCAGAGGGTTGAAGGTGCTGAGGAAAGGCGAATTCTTGTAGTCCCAAATCACCATATAACCATCAGCGCACAGCAGAACCGCGCGGAACGGGTTATGAGTGTTCCACAGCTGCATGTTCGTGCTGTCGGTGGCATAGCGAATGTTCAACGGATCAAACATCAGCAAGCCGCCATACCCGCGGTCCACAATAGCCTGCGTCAGCCGCTTCCAGCGATGTTCGCGCATCCGTGCGAGATTGGGCAACTCAAGCCCTGCAGCGGCCCATTCGTCAAATGCCAGCTGCGTCGGTCCGATTTCAATACGGTCATTGTCATTTGGGGTGCCATCCCCCAACGTAGCACCTCGGCTGGGGTCAATCTTGCGCGAATCTCGGTAGTGCTGGTTCATGACTGACCTCATTGTGTGTTCAAGCAAAGTTAGAGAGCCGCTCTTTTCCGTCTGAAAAAAATGCGACGGCGTGGTTGTCGTTTTTTGACCGAAACGTGGAGAAAGGCATGTTAAGTCTTTTCCATGCCACAGATTTTGCAAGAAACCATCCCTTATGATTTTGCCAACTTGCGTGCCTTACCGGGAATACAGCCGACGACTCTGGACCAGTGGCTGCATCAGGACGAAGCGTTTGTGGGACAGATGCAACGCCGCGAAGAGTTGCTGTCTGAACGTCGCGACGAGGTTCTAATGCTTGATCCACAGGCCGAGCCCGCGGCCCGCGAGCTGCTGGATCTGGTGTTGGCACAGGTCTACCCCTCGGCCGGGACAACTGTGGTCCGAACCGATGGCGTAACGGTTCCTGTTGATGAAGATCGACCGCTGGATACGTTGTGCAAACTGGTGCAGGAAGATTTCTGTATTCTTCAAAAACATGGGGAAGAGCATGTTCTGACCGGTGCGATCCTATGCTTTCCAGCCAGCTGGCGTTTGTCAGAAAAATTCATGCGGCCTCTGATTGGCATTCATGTGCCTGTCGAGAGCTATGATGAAAATATCGCAAAGCGGGTGCAGCGGTTGTTTGACGGTATTCAACCCGGTCGTCCGTTGTGGCGTTTCAACGCACTCTGGTACGAGGACCCCGAGCTTTTCCAACCCCGCAGTATCCATGCGCCGCGTGAGATAAAGGATCGGCGGCAAGACTCATTTTTGCGCAGTGAGCGACAGACGCTGTTGCGCCTTCCGAAAACGGACGCGGTCGTGTTTTCGATCCACACCTATGTTCTAGCCGCAAACATGGTTGCAGAAATGGAAAACCCCGCCTGACGGCGGGGCCTCCAAGGAGGGTCTTGGGTAATTTGGTTACATGCCCAGTGCGTTTGCAACTCCGGCAAAGGCATCGCTGGCGTTCAGGGCAACAATGGCGAAGGTCAAAACAAGCACCTGGGTATTGAGGCGAAAGTCTTCACCACGGACCAAGTTGACCGCTGCCATCGACGCGGCGATCGGAGTGGAGACAGTGGCCAGAACGCCTGTCATGCACCAACTGCTGAGGCGAAGGGCATCGCTTGGTCGTTCATCGTCTTGCGCGTTTTCCATTTGCGGCTCTGCCTGATCGGATTGAGCCGCGTCTTCGCTGCGGAACGCGATGCTGAGCAGTTGCTCATCGGTCAATTGGATTGGTCGCGCCGACGGAGTGTGAAGGGCACTGATGCTTTCATCCGGTTCGGGTATGGACATGCTGGAAAACTGACCATTCAGCGCTTGAAAGATCTGCTTTCTATCCCGTGTTGCGCGGCTTGGGGTCAGGGTGTCAAAGGCGCTCATGAACTGTTCGACCGTCAGCACCGTTTTTGGCGAAAGCCATTCTACGCGCCGGGTCGAGCAAATATCGACCATGCGATACAGAATGACGACCAGCATCAGTTCGGAAATTTCTGCGTCATCCAGTAACGGTGACACTGGCGTAATCGACAACACAAGGCGGTTCTGAGGATGTGACACGCGGGGCTTTGTTATGGTTTTTAGCCCCGCGGCACGATCCATGCGCTCGTATCGGTCTTCCTGCTCGGGTTTGCCTGCATCCAGTGTCAACCGAACCAGATATTGGCTCGAGACAATACTGGCCTCGGACATGCTCAGCAGGGCCTTGCGCTCGACCAGATGACCGTAGTCCTCAAGCGTCGCTGCAACAATTGTGCCAAACCGCTCAATCGTGCCGCTTGCGTCGCCATCAAATTGCAGGCCGCCATGGTAGCTGTGCTTCCGAGCCACTGCTCTGTCCTTATTCAAGAAGTGTTCCAGAGGTACTCTAACAACTGTTCTGGGGCAGAATTTGGCGAAAAATGCAAAAAAATGATTTTTTCTCGTGATTGGTTACGCTTTGGAAACCAAGAAACTAAAGGCTTTTCTTTGTCACTGTGGCTCAAATGTGGCGAAATTTGGCGTGACGCGTGTTTTCCCTGAGGCGGGGCTATTGATCGATTCGGGCGGCCATGATGGCAATGGATTGTTGATATACAGAGGCCGCGTTCCACTGCTGCAAGATGCGAAAATTTGGTTCTCCTGGCTGATAGCCGCGCCCCGGTTTCCAGCCCTTCTTGCGAAGAAAATTCGCGGTTGAGGCCAGTGCGTCCGTCATATCGTAAAAGTCGACACGCCGATCGCCGGTGGCGTCGACCCCATAGGTCAGGGCATTGCCCGGTAGGAACTGCGTATGGCCCAACTCGCCATGTTTTGCCCCTTTTGTCGCCATTGTGATGCTACCCATGTCCACCAGTTTCAGTGCCCCAATTGCGTGAGGAACGAAGAACTCGGACCGGCGACAATCATAGGCCAGTGTTGTGATTGCGGAAACAACCTGACTATCGCCCATGAAATTACCAAAGCCGGTTTCCATGCCATGAATGGCGATCAGAACGCCTGCAGGTACACCGTATTGCCGTTCAAAGGCTGCATAATAGTTTGGGTTGGCGGCTTTGCGTTTGCGCCCTTGTGCGATGATCGTATCGGCCCCTCGGACCCGCATGAATTTATCCAGCGAGTATTTAAAGCTTTTCTGATTGCGGTCCGCCGAAATGGTGCGCGTCGCGTACTGTGTCTGGGACAGAGCTTGCAATCCTTTCTTTTTGACCCCGGCCTTGCGTGCCAGTTTGGCAAAATCTGCCTTCCACGCTTCAAAACCTGCACTGGTGTTCCCGCAGGGTGCAGCCAGAACAGGGGAAGTCAGGGAAAGAACAAGTATGGCGGCAAGGCGAAACATGGGCGTAATCCGATCGAGTTGAAATCTGGTCTAAGCCTAGCGTGAGCTTCGGTTCCGGCAAAGCGGTTAGTATAGGTCCAACTCACCCTTTTCCTTGAGCGTTTCGAACCATTCTTCGGGAGTAGCCTTGATGCGCGCGTGCTTCACCATCATTGCGTTCATGTTTGGCAGATTGGCCGAATCCGGCCAGTCTTCTGGTTGCCACAGGTGCGAGCGGATCACGCATTTCGGACAATGTGCAAAAACGGTCTCGACATGGATCAGCAGCGCCAGATTGGGCGCGTGCCCGTCTATGGCCATGCTTTCCAACAATTGAGAGTCGGCACAGATGCGGGCTGCGCCGCGGATGCGGAGCGTTTCCAACTTGCCGGGAACAAAGAAAATTACACTGATGCGCGGGTCCTTCAGAACGTTGTGGAACGTGTCCACACGTTTGTTGCCCGGCCGATCCGGGATTGCGATCAGGGTATCGGTCAGCACCTGAACAAAACCGGGCGGGTCGCCGCGGGGTGAAATATCCAGGTACCCGTCCGGATTGGCCGAGGCGATCAGGCAGAACGGTGAGGTCGCGATGAAGTCGCGACACATCTGATCGAGTGAGGGCATTTCCTTGGCAATGATCTGAGGCAGCGGGTGACCGGAAATCTGTCTCAGTTCCTGTTCGGATGTCACGATGTTTGAGTATTCTGAAAAAGGTGAAGGACTATGAGGCATGCGGTTGTCTCCGACCGGAAATTTCCGCACAAGTCTGTTGGATCAATGGCGGCGCGTCAAACCTAGTGCAAAGTAATGACAAGGGCGCCCTAATGGACGCCCTTGCAAGTCGTTTCTGTATGCAGCTTAGCAGCTGTAATACATGCCGTACTCAACCGGGTGCGGCGTGTGCTCGTAGGTTTCGACCTCTTCCATCTTCAGTGCGATGTAGCCGTCGATCTGGTCTTTGGTGAACACGTCGCCCTGCAGCAGGAAGTCGTGATCCGATGCCAGAGCTTCCAGAGCCTCACGCAGCGAGCCGCAGACGGTTGGAATGTCTGCCAGTTCTTCGGCAGGCAGATCGTACAGGTTCTTGTCCATCGCTTCGCCCGGATCGATCTTGTTCTTGATGCCGTCCAGACCGGCCATCAGCAGCGCGGCAAACGCCAGATAGGGGTTTGCGGCCGGATCGGGGAAACGGGCCTCGACGCGCTTGGCTTTCGGGCTTTCGGTCCACGGAATACGGACACAACCGGAACGGTTACGTGCCGAGTAAGCACGCAGAACGGGGGCTTCGAAACCGGGGATCAGACGCTTGTAGCTGTTGGTCGCCGGGTTGGTGAAGGCGTTCAGGGTCTTGGCGTGCTTGAGGATGCCGCCGATGAAGTACAGCGCTTCGTCCGACAGGTCAGCATATTTGTCGCCAGCAAACAGAGGCTTGCCGTCTTTCCAGATCGACATGTTCACGTGCATGCCAGTACCGTTGTCACCTGCGATCGGCTTCGGCATGAAGGTTGCCGATTTGCCGTAGGCGTGCGCGACGTTGTGGATGATGTACTTGTATTTCTGCAGCTCGTCGGCCTGCTTGGTCAGGCTGTCGAAAATCAGACCCAGTTCATGCTGACACGAAGCAACCTCATGGTGGTGCTTGTCGACTTTCATGCCCAGACGTTTCATGGTCGACAGCATTTCTGAACGCAGGTCCTGAGCTTCGTCGATGGGGTTTACAGGGAAGTAGCCACCTTTGACGCCCGGACGGTGGCCCATGTTGCCCATTTCGTACTCGGTGTCGGTGTTCCAGGACGCGTCTGTTGCATCAACTTCGTAGGATACCTTGTTGATGCTGTTCGAGAAACGAACATCGTCAAACAGGAAGAATTCGGCTTCAGGGCCCATATAAGCCACGTCACCGATGCCGGATGCTTTCAGGTAGGCCTCAGCTTTCTGGGCGGTGCCACGCGGGTCACGCTCATAGGCTTCGCCAGTATCTGGCTCAACAACCGAGCAGTGCACACAGATGGTTTTTTCTGCATAGAACGGATCGACATATGCGCTGTCGGTGTCGACCATCAGCTTCATGTCCGACGCTTCGATCGACTTCCAGCCCGCGATGGACGAACCGTCGAACATAAAGCCTTCTTCCAGAAAGTCTTCGTCGACCTGATCGGCCATCAGGGTCACGTGTTGCAGCTTGCCACGGGGGTCGGTGAAACGGACGTCGACATATTCGGCGCCCTCTTCCTTGATCAGCTGAAGAACTGCGTCCTTGCTCATTCTCTTGATTCCTCTGACTTGAAGATTGGTGTGTTACAGTGCGTCCGAACCGGTCTCGCCGGTGCGGATACGGATGGCTTGTTCAACGGGCGAGACAAAGATCTTGCCGTCGCCTATTTTGTCGGTCTTGGCGGCAGACACGATGGCTTCGATGGCGGCATCGACCTGATCATCGTCCAGCACGACCTCGACCTTCACCTTGGGCAGAAAGTCGACGACATATTCTGCACCGCGATACAGCTCGGTATGGCCTTTCTGACGACCGAAACCTTTGACCTCGATCACGCTGAGGCCCTGGACGCCCACGTCCTGCAATGCCTCTTTCACTTCGTCCAGTTTGAACGGCTTGATGATCGCTTCGATCTTTTTCATCCCGGCTCACCTTGAATGGTTGTCTCAGGGGCAGTGATCACGTCTAAGATCGGGCGGCAATGTGATTGCGATTTTGGGCAGTGCGGTATGCGTCGAAAACGGGCGCTGTGCTAATTTATGGGCGCGTTGCCTAAAAAATAATCAGAATTGAATCGCGCGAGGGTTTGGGATGACGGAATTGCTGACAGCGGCGCAAATGCGGGTCATCGAAAAGACAGCCATCGAGTCCGGTGAAGTGACAGGTCTCGAGTTAATGGAGCAGGCCGGGCAGGGCGTTGTAGATGCAATCTTCGAGGAGTGGCCAGCGTTGGACAGGCGAGGGGCCAGCCCCTCGCGCTCCCCGGGATACTTGGGGCCAGATGAAGGGGATCCGCTGCGCGCGGTGGTGCTGTGCGGGCCGGGGAATAATGGTGGGGACGGATTTGTCGTAGCGCGGCTGTTGCGGGAACTGGGCTGGGCGGTTGAGGTCTTTTTGTACGGTGATCCGGAGAAACTGCCGCCGGATGCACGGGTAAACTATGAGAGGTGGGGAGAAGAAAACGAAGTTCGCGTATTCGCCGTCGACCCCGCCCCGTTAGAGGATGATTTTCTTCGGTTTCCGAATGAAATGGATCTGGTTGTCGACGGGGTTTTCGGCACTGGTCTCACCCGGCCATTTGCAGGTGCGTTTTCCATGTTGGCCAACGCACCGGCCAGAACCCTGCTGCGAGTTCGAGGCATAAAGGTCGTTGCAATTGACACTCCAAGCGGCTTGTGCGCCGACAGCGGGCGTGTTCTTGGCCACGCAATTGCTGCGGACATGACGGTGACGTTTCACAGTAGAAAGTTAGGACATGTCTTGAGTGATGGTCCGGCGACCTGTGGGACATTGAAAATCAAGTCAATTGGGCTCGATCCAGCAGAAAACGATCAGATCGTTCATGCGACCGATGACGATGGGGTGAAGCTTTCGAAAGCTTCAGGCGGGCACAAGTATGCGCATGGCCACGCTCTGATTCTGTCCGGCGGCTCTGGCAAAACCGGTGCAGCGCGATTGGCGTCCCGGGGCGCTTTGCGGATTGGCGCGGGTTTGGTGACGCTGGGTGTGCCTCCGTCCGCACAAATGGAAGTGGCCAGTCAGATCACTGCTCTCATGTTGCAACGTGTTGAGGGAAAGGATGGTTTGGCCGACGTTTTGACTGACACGCGCCTGAATGCCCTTTGCCTGGGGCCTGCGCTTGGGTTGGAACGGGCACAGGTGCTGGTGCCGGTGGCCTTGGCGGCGCAGCGGGCGACGGTGTTGGATGCGGATGCTTTGTCTGCTTTTGCAGACGACCCCGATGCATTGTTCGCGAAAATCCACGAAAACTGCGTGCTGACCCCTCATGGCGGCGAATTTGCACGGCTCTTTCCGGACATTGCCGAGAAGCTGAATGCGGTGCCTACCAATGGCCCTGCCTATTCCAAGGCCGACGCTGCGCGCGCGGCTGCAAAGCGGGCAGGGTGTGTGGTTCTGTTCAAAGGGCCGGATACGGTGATTGCGTCACCTGATGGGGAATGCTCGGTCAACTCGGCCTCATACGAAAGAGCAGCCCCTTGGTTGGCGACTGCCGGATCCGGTGATGTGCTGGCGGGATACATCACCGGTTTGCTGGCGCGCGGATTTGCACCTATGCACGCTGCCGAAGCTGCGGCGTGGTTGCATGTGGAATGCGCACGCCAATTCGGCCCCGGGCTGATCGCCGAGGACTTGCCAGAGCAGTTGCCAGATGTGTTTAGAAAGATGAATATTTGAGTATATTGGCGGGAGTTGGCTCAAAACTCACCGAGTCGGCGATATTTCGCCGTCAAGATCAACGTCAATGCAGACCGGATGTTTGCCAGACGCATAACTGGGGGTCACAATTCATTTGCGTGCCCTTACAGCAGATGTGCTATGTTTCATGTAAATATATGGAATATATTGTTAAATTGTAATAGTGATCGTGGCTTTTGTTGCGAAATTGCAATGCTTGCGCGGGATAGAATGCGGGCCACTGGAATGCTCGCGCTCAGTAACATTTGGGTAGTACCTGAAACCCGAACCTTTCATGGTGAGTGAAATGACCCCTTGTATCAAATACATGTCAGTTGCAGCCATTTTGACTGCGACAACCGCAATTCCGGCTGTTGCGGAGTTGAAGTATGAGAACAACTCTGGCGGCTATGTGCTGTTGTATGGACAGTTCAACCCGGCCTTGATTTCAGTTGATGACGGGCAGGATACCGAGACCCGTGTTCTCGACAACGATCTATCGAACAGCCGCGTCGGCCTGCGTCTTATGCAGCCTTACGGACAAAACGAATTCACGTTCCGATTTGAATCTGCGCTCGGATTGCCGAACTCGACCGAGTGGAACCAGAACGGTACAAATTTTAGTGGCTGGACTCGTGAAGATATTCGTCACGTGGATTTCGCCTTGAAGGGAAATTACGGAAAATTCTCGGCGGGTCAGGGCAGCATGGTGTCTGATGGTGCCGCAGAAACCGACCTTAGCTACGTTGGAACTGCGCTGTATTCGTTTACCAATGACGAAAACTCGGGCTTCTTCTATCGCGACACGACAGGTTTGCTGAGTGGTATTACGGTTGGCGACAGTTCCAGCAACTTTGACGGCGCGCGCCGCGGGCGCGTGCGGTATGACACGGCGTCGTTCAATGGGTTCTCGGCCGGTTTTGCTTATGGTCAGAACATCCTGTCCAGCAGTGATGATGACGACTACTACGACGTCGGTTTGTTCTATCAAAACACCTTTGCCGGCGGTGTGGAATTCGCAGCATCCATTGCTTATGCGGTAAGAGATCGGGACGACAACTCGGGCGATCGCAAAGACACGATCGGCTCAGCGTCGGTCCTGCTGCCCAGCGGTCTGGGTTTTACGATCGCTGGCGGCACACGTGACGATGACCAGGCCGGTGCTACGGATCCGAATTACTGGTACGGCAAGATCTCGTACGAGGGTAACTGGGTGTCTTGGGGCAAGACGGGTGTCGGCATCGATTACTATGGCGGCTCGGACTTCGAAAGCAACGGTTCGGACACCAAAGCATGGGGTATCGCCGTGGTTCAGAAGGTCGAAGCGATCAACACAGACGTCTATCTGAAATATCGTAACCACGACTTTGATGACGGTTCATCCTTTGACAACAACGAAGCATGGGTATTGGGCGCGCGTTGGAAGTTCTGATCGCACTGAAAAAATCAAACATGAACGCTCCGGTTTCCGGAGCGTTTTTTTGCGGTTTAGGCGATCAAATACTGTTGGATTCCGCCTTTGCCCCTTGCGCGTAAGCTGCTGTCCAAATAGAAGGCGTCAAATTTGCCTGGCGCGCCCTTTTTGCGCGCCCCGAATCCTATGGGGACTACCATAATGCAGGTTACCGAGACGCTGAACGAAGGTCTGAAACGCGGCTACAACATCGTTGTGACCGCAGCCGAGCTGGACGCGAAGGTCAACGAAAAGCTGAACGAAGCGCAGCCGGAAATCGAAATGAAAGGTTTCCGCAAAGGCAAGGTGCCGATGGCGTTGCTGAAAAAGCAGTTTGGCCAGCGCCTGCTGGGCGAAGCGATGCAGGAGACCATCGACGGTGCCATGAACAAGCACTTTGAAGACAGCGGCGACCGCCCTGCGCTGCAGCCCGATGTCAAGATGACCAACGAGGACTGGAAAGAAGGCGACGACGTAGAAGTCGCGATGTCCTACGAAGCACTTCCCGCGATCCCCGAAGTCGACCTGAAATCGGTCGAGCTGGAGAAGCTGGTTGTCAAAGCCGATGACGCAGCCGTGGAAGAAGCGCTGAACAACCTGGCCGAAACTGCACAGGACTTCAAAGCGCGCCGCAAAGGCTCGAAAGCCAAAGACGGCGATCAGATCGTGTTCGACTTTGTCGGCAAGGTTGACGGAGAAGAGTTCGAAGGTGGTTCGGCCGAAGAGTACCCGCTGGTTCTGGGCTCGAACAGCTTCATCCCCGGTTTCGAAGAGCAGCTGGTTGATGTGAAAGCCGAAGAAGTCAAAGACGTCAACGTCACCTTCCCGGAGGAATACGGCGCAGAGCATCTGGCCGGTAAAGACGCTGTTTTCACCTGCACCATCAAAGAGGTGAAAGAGCCGGTTGCGGCTGAGGTCAACGACGATCTGGCCATGAAATTTGGTGCCGAAGATCTGGACGCCCTGAAAGCTCAGATTTCCGAGCGTCTGGAGGCAGAATATGCTGGCGCCTCGCGCGCTGTCATGAAACGCGCCCTGCTGGATGCACTGGACGAGAAAGTATCGTTCGACCTGCCGCCGTCGTTGGTGGAAGCCGAAGCCAAGCAGATCGCGCATCAGCTGTTCCACGAGGAAAACCCGGACGTGGAAGGCCACGACCACGGTGAGGTTGAGCCCACTGAAGAGCACACCAAACTGGCCGAGCGTCGTGTACGTCTGGGTCTGTTGCTGGCCGAATTGGGTCAGAAGGCCGAGGTTGAAGTGACCGACGCGGAAATGACTCAGGCGATCATGAACCAGGCGCGTCAGTACCCCGGTCAAGAGCGTCAGTTCTTTGAGTTCGTTCAACAGAACGCTCAGATGCAGCAGCAGCTGCGTGCGCCGATCTTTGAAGACAAGGTTGTGGACTACGTCTTCGAACTGGCTCAGGTCGCAGATAAAGACGTCAGCAAAGATGATCTGCAAAAAGCTGTCGAGGCATTGGAAGAGGAGTAATCCTCTTCCGCCCATCCCCAATGGGCACAAAAAAACGGAGCCGCCTGTTCATCAGACGGCTCCGCTTGGGTGGCTTTTGTACCTATGAGGTGAGGGGGTCATGCCTCATGAGCAAAAGCACGGGGGGTTTGTAGCAGAGCGGTTTTCTGCTCTGGTGTGAACGTGTTCGAGAGCGCTTCGATCAGCTTCAGCACATCTTGCCGTTCAGCTTCTGTCTTGGCTGCACTCATCTGTTCGACGAAATACTTCTCAAGATCCGTCAGTGGTTTGTGATCTTGATTTGCTGGCGCGCGCGCTGCGGCTTTCTTGGCGGCGAACAGAGCCAGTGCATCGTCTTCATCGATAAAGACATCGTTGCGAATGCCCGCGAATTCTCGCAAACCCGCGATGCGTTCGTCGGTGCAATCCAGCAGGGCGGCCAGTGCATGGACCTTGCCCATCGGAACTGTTTTGCCGACATAGTCATATGGGGCGCAGTTCGACCGTTTCAGAACCCGGTCCATGACCGGATCGATAACAGTGATGATATCCTGGATACCTGCGTTCTTTGCATATTCCAAAGAACCGATCATCAACTCGCATGTTGCGTAGGAGACCGAGTTCTTGTCCTTGCCCCGAGTGAGACGTTGGGTGTCGACGCAGAAGCGGGTCGATTCCCACATGGTTGCGCTGCGCAAGGGAGCTTCCCCACACAAGATCGCCGAGAAGACATCCGACAGCATGTGAGGGCCGGTGGTCTGGAGGGCACGCACGGCTGCGACGACATTCCCCTCATCGTCGAGTCCGATTACATATGCCGGGTCCAGATGATCGAACTCGTCGATTTCTTTTCCGTCCTGAATATTAACGTCCCATCCAAGACGTTCGCCAAAAACACGTGCTCTCAACTCGAACATTTCGTCAAGAACCTCGCTGAACATATGTCTGTTCAGGCCATCTACCACGATGATCATTTCTTCCCCCTTCGAGTGGTTGTTCGGTAATTTCGACGTTACCGCTCTCTGGGGATATTTCTATTGGGGGATTCCCGTATTTTGGCGAAATTTTGCGTTTTTTATGATTAGCCTGGGGTAATTAGACCAATCGCTATCGCCCGACCGACGGCTTGCGGCGTTGTCAGCGCACTAAGCTTTTCTCGGCTTGAACGCAAGTGAACTTCTACCGTCCGGTGTGAAATGGACAAAATATCGCCGATGTCCTGCTGGGATTTACCTGCAGCAACCCATTGCAGGATCTCTGCTTCTCTGGACGAAAGCGTCGGATGATACAGCGCATTCGTCAGTTCATCTGTCGAAACGACGTGGTCATGAATGTGAACCGCCATGGACTGCAGATCGCTGATCACATGAGTGTAGAGCTTGCGCCACTCTTCCTTGCTGCAGTTGCGCGTGGCGCTCAGCAGACCGATGTCCCCATAGGGGCCGCGCACGGGAATTGTAACGCCTTGATTGGACAGACCAAAATCACTTGCATCTCGGAACACGCGCTGGAAATCGGGGCTGCGCTCGAGGCGACTCCAGTCGACAGGAGCAATGCTGCGGCGGGCCATGTGGATGGTGGGATCCACCATGATCAAACCCTGGTTTTGGTAATGCTCGGTCCACGCGTCATCATATGTAACGAAACCGGCAACCGTCCCAGCGGCTGGGTTCATGCCCGCATAAGCGGCATGGTCCATCTCATGCTTATCACAGATTTGCCTTAGAAATTCAGTGTAGCGAACTTCTGAATCCGGCAGAGTGCTCAGATCGACAATTTCCATGCGGCGCCTACCAACTGCGGCCCATCTTTGTGCTCGATGGTGTGGTCGAGCAAACGTATAAACAGAGTGGAACCCGATTACCTCACTCGAGCAGAACACCATATTTTCTTAAACGTGACAAGGCGAGGCATATATTGTCTGCGCAATTCAGGACATTGCGATGATCAATAGAACATTTTTGTCACTATATCGCCTGAAGTGCTAACCTTCAGGCGAAAACTGACGCCAAACACCGTCAAGATGCGGGTCTGAGCCCGGTTTCTACCAGCATTCCACGCGCTTTGGCTTCGGGGTAAAAACCCTTGGCGTAAAGGAAAATCGCCCTTTGCTGATCGCCATCAGAAATCAGCCAGGCCCCGCGCAGGTATTTTCCAGCGAACTCAAGGTTGGTATCTGCGTCCAGAAGGCCTTCGGCATTTCCTTTGTAACCCATCGAGCGGGCAGTGGCCGGGAGGATTTGAAGAAGGCCATAGTAAGGGCGGTTCACGGCCCAGGGGCGATGCGTGCTTTCGCGGATGGCCAGCTTGTGAACAAGCTCACGCGGGAGTTCGTAATGATCCGCCCATTTGTTGATCGACGCTCTGAGTTCAGGCGTTTCATTTGGATAGAGCGGCGGGTTGAACTGAGACGTGTCGGCTTTGGAGACCTCTCCACCGCTACATGCAATCAGTGGGATCGTGAGCAGAAAGGCAAGGGCGCTGCGGCGGGGATAAGCGGGCATCTAGAATCTCCGGGCGATTGAGGGGCAATGATATGAAACGTTGATACGGTCGCAAGACTAGCGTTAAATTTGGGCCGAAATTTGCTCGTGCACCAACGCCATGAAAAAAGGCCGCACGAAATTGTGCGGCCTTTCGATTGGTTAAAGCTAAAGCCTAATCAGGCTTTGGCTTCGTCTTCCTCAGCAGGGACAGCTTCAGCAGCCAGATCATCGTCTTCCGATGCGGCCGAGCCGATGTCGTCGAACAGTTCTGCGATCTCGAATTCAGCGGCTGCTTCTTCTTCAGCGGCCAGTTCCTGGATCGATTTGCCCGATGCCTGCAGTTCGGCTTCTTCTTCCGAACGTGCAACGTTCATCTTGATCTGGACTTCAACTTCGGGGTGCAGTCTGACTGCGACCGAGTGCAGGCCCAGTTCCTTGATCGGCGCGATCAAGATGACCTGTTTCTTGTCGACGGTGAAGCCTGCTTCGGTTGCAGCGTCTGCGGCGTCACGCGGAGTGACAGAGCCGTACAGAGCGCCAGCGTCCGATGCCGAGCGAATCACAATGAACTGCTGTCCGTCCAGCTTTTCAGCCAGCGCTTCAGCTTCTTTCTTGGTTTCCAGGTTGCGTGCTTCCAGCTGCGCTTTCTGGGCTTCGAACGACGCGATGTTGGCGTCCGACGCGCTCAGGGCTTTGCCCTGGGGCAGCAGGAAGTTGCGGGCATATCCGGACTTGACGTCAACGACGTCGCCCATCTGACCCAGTTTCGCAACGCGTTCCAGCAGGATAACTTGCATGTCAGTCTCTCCTTACTTCACGGCGTAGGGCAGCAGGGCGAGGAAGCGCGCGCGCTTGATCGCACGGGCCAGTTCACGCTGCTTTTTCGCCGAAACGGCGGTGATGCGCGAAGGTACGATCTTGCCACGCTCAGAGATGTAACGCTGCAGCAGACGTGTGTCTTTGTAGTCGATCTTCGGCGCGTTCTCACCCGAGAACGGGCAGACCTTACGACGGCGGAAAAATGGTTTTGCGGCCATGGTTTAGTGTCCTTTCCTCAGGCGGTGATCAACGACGCTCGCGGCGGTCGCCACGTTCGTCACGCTTCTGCATCTGAACCGACGGGCCGTCTACGTGGCCGTCGACCTTGATGGTCAGAACGCGCATGACGTCATCATGCAGGCGCATCAGACGTTCCATTTCCTGAACCGCACCCGAGGGGGCGTCGGTCTTCAGGAAGGCGTAGTGGCCTTTGCGGTTCTTGTTGATCTTGTAGGCCATCGTCTTGACGCCCCAGTACTCGCTATCAACCAGCTTGCCGCCGTTGTCAGCCAGAACGGTGCCGAAATGTTCGACGAGGCTTTCCGCCTGCGCGTTGGACAGATCCTGACGCGCGATCATTACATGCTCATACAGTGGCATGTGCACTCCTGTTTATATCAAGGCGCATTTCATAGGCGGGGCCATTTGGTCCTTCGCGACCCTGCCACGAGAGGCTGCGCGATTCATATGACTGCGAAGGATGGCCCCGTATACACGTTTGATCCGTAGGGGCAAGCCCTGCCACATATGCCTCTGAGAGGCCGCCCAATTTCCTTTGGGACGCCCAATTGCTGACGCTTTTCGGCTCAAAGTTGTTTTTCGTACCGGGCGTTACCCGGACCCAACCGAATTTCGACAGTAACCTGATAAAAGGTGAAATGGTATGACCGCGACAAACACAAACACATACCGGGAAGAGGCGACAAGTTCGCGCTTTGAAAATTCGGTACCGGTAATGATCACCTTCGCACCGAACTGGAAGGCCCGTTTGATCCTGGCGCGTATGGTCGGTGCATTCCTGATCGTTTCGGCATTCTCGATGTGGCTGATGCCTGGATCGATGATCAGCGCAGATGTTTGGCCGATCAAGATGGTGGCATCGATGCTGTTTCTGATCGTGGGAGTCAGCTTGCTGACGATCGATATCATGGACCCCCGGCCGGATGCCTATTTTGATCCCATTCGTCGTGAAGTTCGGGTGCTGCAGAAGAACGAAGGTGGGCGTCCGCAGACCGTTTTGCGCCGCAGCTACGACTCGCTGGGTGGTGCGCGTTTCGAAGAGAACGAAGTTCATCTGTTCGACGTGGACGGCAGCCTGTTGATGAAGCTGCCGCTTGAATCGGCGGATGTCAGCCGAGCCCTGAAAGGACAGTTGAGCAAAAGCGTAACAATTTTCGGCTGAATTCTATTCTGTTCAAAAAGGAACAGAAGTTGTGTCGAAATGAGGGTTGTGTGCCGCCTATTGGCGGCACATTTAGTTTGTGAGCAACCGTTACGGTTTGCATTCACAAAAACGCGGAGATTGTTATGAAATCCACCCTTCTTGCTGCCGCACTGGCTGTATCGGCGACCACGGCATTCGCCAGCGCCGAGAAATACGTGTTGGACCCGAGCCACAGCCAAGTTGTCTTCAGCTATGACCACTTGGGCTTCTCGACCACAACTGGCATGTTTTCGGGCTTTGAAGGCGAGATCATGTTTGATCAGGAAGATCCGGCTGCATCGAGCGTAAGCGTATCGATGCCGGTCTTGGAGATGTTCACAGGCTGGAAGCCGCGTGAAGATCATTTCATGACGGAAGATTTCTTTGGTGCGGTCGAGGGTGATCTGATTACCTTTACCTCGACAGGTATTGAGGTAACCGGTGAAAACACTGCCAATATCACCGGCGACCTGACCATGAACGGCGTGACCAAGTCTGTTGTTCTGGACGCCGAGTTGAACAAAGCTGACAACCACCCGATGGCAAACAAGCCTTGGGCCGGTTTCAACGCGACCACAACTCTGGTCCGCAGCGATTTCGATCTGGGTCAATTTGCACCGTTCGTCGGCGACGAAGTGCAGGTTCAGATTTCGGTCGAAGCTCAAAAAGCTGAGTAAATACAGAGTTTCGAAAATCGAAGCCGTCGGTGATTGTTTCACCGGCGGTTTTTTTAGCTTTATTGGTTGCGGCTGGCTGTGAGCTCGACGGTAGCGGATACAGCAAAGCCCAACGACTCTTCTGTGGGTTGTGACGTACCGACGTTAAAGTCCAGCCGATTCAGTTCAACAGACCCTGCCATGCTGGCCGTATCGCCCTGAAGATCCAGCGAGAAGGGCAGAATGATGTCCATCGTGCTATCACGGATGGTCAGCGGGCCGCGAGCCTCGAATCCGGATTCGGTTTTGAACAGATCCGCAGTGAATTGAGCCGTGGGGAACTGCGCTGAGTCAAAGAAGTCTGCACCCATAGCCTGATCAGTGACCGAACCAAGGCTGAGCGAGCCAATGGCAATGGTAACATCCACCGATCCCGCAGGCCCGGCTTGCGCCGGATCGTCGAAGGTAATGGCCGCCGTCCAATCTGCAAAGGAACCAGTGACGGGGCTGCCCAGTTGCGAGATGGTTATTGACAGGGTGCCGGTCTGTACCTGCCAGTCCGATTGAACCTCGGCCAGTTCGATGTCGGCGTCGTCGGCTTCTTTCGCAAATTCCCCTGTGATCCAGCCGCCCGACAACACCATGGCCCAAACGGCCACAGCGGCAACCGCAGGAACCAGAGAATGGTGTTGCTGCGGAGGCTCGGGTGAGTCTGCCTGGCCTGGCAACATTCTGCGCAGTGTACTGTCTTTATCAACGACATGGTGTTTCAGCGCGCCAGCGACGTGCAAGACAAGGGATCCAACCAAAACCCACATGAACAGCCAATGAAGTACGCCTGTTACTTCGGCCACTGCTTCGGATTTCGGGACAAATGGCAGGTTTTGCCCGAAAGGCCACAAGATCGGGGCAAAGCCTTCTGTTGCGGCGTGATGGACCCAGCCGCTCAGAGGAACAAGGACCAGCGACCCGTACAGGAGCCAGTGCACGGTTTCTGCGGCAAAAGCTTCGGGTTTGTTGTCGGCATTCAAAAGGCCCGGTTTGGTCTGAGTTAAGGCCCACAGAATGCGCGCCAGGGCGACGAAGAATACAGTGATCCCGACCGTTTTATGTAATGAGAAGACACGCGCTGCGCGGGCGATCTCGGCCTCGGTCGGGGCGGTGTTGGCGTGAAGAACCGCATACGCCAGGTTGTCCGCGATCCAGCCGAGCGGCAGGGCCGTCAGGATCAGCAGGGCGGTGAGCCAGTGAAACGTCTTTGTAACGCTTCCGTAGCTGATAAAAGAATTGGTCGCGGCCATGTGTCGAGGACTCCAAGATTCTTGGTTTTGTCCAAAGTAAAGCCACGCGAGGCTTACACAAGTAAGCGTGGGTGCACAGTAATAGTGCCAGAATGCAGAACGCAGGCAGCGCTTGTGCCAGACGGTCAGTCAGTTTACACCCCGCCGCAACCTAACAATATGCATGAGGTTGGCATGACACTCGCGTTCGTTTTTCCGGGGCAGGGCGCCCAGACTATCGGTATGGGCAAAGCTCTGGCCGAGACTTACCCGGCGGCTCAAGCCATCTTTGATGAGGTGGACGAAGCGCTGGGAGAGAAGCTGAGCAGCCTTATCTGGGAAGGCGACATCGCCGAGCTGACGCTGACACAAAACGCCCAGCCCGCACTGATGGCGACATCGATGGCCGCTATGCGTGCCTTGGAGGCCGAAAGTGTTTCGACCAGCAAGGCGGCTTATGTGGCTGGTCACTCGCTTGGTGAATATTCCGCATTGGCTGCTGCTGGTGCTTTGTCGGTCGCCGACACCGCACGTCTTTTGCGCGCGCGTGGGCAAGCGATGCAAAGCGCCGTGCCCGTGGGCGAAGGAGCCATGGCTGCCATCCTCGGGTTGGATCTGGATACTGTACGTGCCGTGGCTGAAGAAGCCGCGCAGGGCGAGGTTTGTCAGGCTGCAAATGACAACGACCCAACCCAGGTAGTAGTATCAGGATCAAAAGCCGCCGTGGAGCGTGCTGCTGAAATCGCCAAGGAAAAAGGCGCAAAACGTGCAGTAATGTTGCCTGTAAGTGCTCCATTTCACTGCAAGCTGATGCAACCGGCTGCAGATGTTATGGCAGAAGCGCTTGCTGCTGTAGAAATCAAGGCGCCTGCGGTGCCTTTGGTGGCCAATGTGCGCGCTGAAGCGGTCAGTGACCCGGATCTGATCCGTCAGTTGCTGGTCGAGCAGGTGACAGGTTCGGTACGCTGGCGGGAAAGTGTGCAGTTCATGGCGGCGCAGGGCGTGACTGAAACATGGGAAATCGGTGCTGGTAAAGCGCTGTCCGGCATGATCCGCAAGATTGATCGTGCCATCGCGGGCAAGGCTGTTGGCACCCCGGAAGATGTTCAAAAGGCCGTTCAGGCCGAATCGTAAGCTCAAAACGCGTCGTAGCCGACGCACGAAGAGGGAAACCGAATGTTTGATTTGACAGGTAAGAGCGCGCTGATCACCGGTGCATCTGGTGGCATCGGAGGTGATATTGCGCGTGCGCTGCACGGGGCGGGCGCAACGGTTGGATTATCCGGTACGCGAGTCGAGCCCCTGCAAGCTTTGGCAGATGAACTGGGCGAGCGCGCGCACGTACTGCCTTGCAACCTGAGTGATCCAGAGGCGGTCGACGCATTGCCGAAGCAAGCGGTCGAGGCGATGGGTTCGGTGGACATTCTGGTCAACAACGCCGGCATCACGCGGGACAACCTGTTCATGCGCATGTCCGACGAGGAATGGCAGAGCGTCATTGACGTGAACATGACCTCGACCGTGAAACTGTGCAAAGGTGTGATCCGGGGCATGATGAAGGCGCGCTGGGGCCGGATTGTGAATGTCTCGTCCGTAGTGGCCGTGATCGGTAATCCGGGGCAGGCGAACTATGCCGCGTCTAAGGCCGGAATGATTGGCTTTTCCAAGGCTTTGGCCCACGAAGTTGCAACACGCGGAATTACCGTGAATGCCGTTGCACCAGGTTTTATCACGACCGCAATGACCGAGAAACTGACCGAGGAACAGAAAAAGGGTCTGTTGCTGAAGGTTCCGGCGGGCCGCATGGGCGATCCCGAAGAAATCGCGGCAGCCGTTCTGTACCTTGCAAGCCCCGAAGCAGGCTATGTTACTGGAAGCACCTTGCATGTGAACGGCGGTATGGCCATGTTGTGATCGCGTCAGGGGCGAACGCGAAAGCGTTTGCCTCTTGCGTCGACTATGCTATAGGCGGCGCATCTATGCGGGGCCGGTCTTTCAGGTCGGCCTTATACTTTCCCGTTTACACGGGACCCAAACCGCCCGAAACGGGCAAATCAAAGCCAACCCGTGCGGGCATGGGCAGAATCGGGCAGACCGCCCTGTAAAGGAATGAGGAATAGACATGAGCGACGTCGCAGATCGCGTTAAGAAGATCGTTGTTGAGCACCTGGGTGTTGAAGAAGACAAAGTCGTGGAAAACGCGTCTTTCATCGACGATCTGGGCGCAGACAGCCTGGACACCGTTGAGCTGGTAATGGCCTTTGAAGAAGAGTTCGGCATCGAGATCCCTGATGACGCAGCCGAAACCATCCAGACCTTCGGCGACGCGGTCAAGTTCATCAGCGAAGCGTCCTAAGCGCTTCTTTCTGATCAAAAGCGGCGCTTCCGGGCAACGGAGGCGCCGTTTTTTTATGCCTGGTCAAAATTCGGTCTTGCACGGCTTTTTTACACTGCGCACTGTTTCCAATGAGGCAAAACTCGATGTGGACAGGGCATGATAAGATCCACTCCAATGATAAATACCGCGCGTTTGACGCTCTGCGCCATGCGCCCCGAGGATTTTGAGCGGTTTGCCGAGATCTGGCGTGATCCTTGCGTCGTGCAACATGTTGGCGCGACTCCGCGAACACGTGGCGAAGCGTGGGATTCATTTCTACGCAATGCGGGACACTGGCAAATGGCCGGATTTGGCCAGTGGGGAGTGATGCAGCAATCAACGCGAACGCTGATTGGGCAGGCAGGGTTCTTTTACGGCAACCGTCGCATGGGCGAAGATTTTGATGGTTTCCCTGAGGCCGGTTGGATTCTGGCCACAGAAGCGCAGGGGCAGGGGCTGGGGTATGAGGCGGCGAAGGCCGCGCATGACTGGTTCGACCGCGTGATTCCCGGACCTTTGGTTGCGATGGTGAACGCGTCCAATCTGTCTTCGCAGAAACTGGCGAAAAAGCTGGGCTATGTTTTGATGCGGGAAGGGGTGTATAGTGAAACCCCGGTGCATTTGTTACGGCGCAACGGACCGCCCGCCCGCGCGTAATTCCGCCACTTTGCCTATATGCCGCAAAATGGCCAAACTGTGCCGATCCCGGTGAATCGGGTTTGGATTGCGCGATCTATGCTGCCGGGGACTTCAAAGCGATTGAGCGGAGGAACAAGCTCATGAGGATTTACCCCACGATGGAACTACAGAACGGCCGGTGTGTCACGCTGGACAAAGGCCGTCTGGATAATGCGATGATCTGGCACGTGAATCCGGTTGAAACCGCGCGGAGCTGGGCCGAGGCCGGCGCCGAATGGATGCATCTGACCGATTTCGATGCGATTGAAGGCAAAGACACCAACGCGGAGCTGATCGAGGAAATCATTCGGGGTGCCGAGATTCCGGTGCAATTGGCCGGTGGTATGCGCACCCGTGAACAGGTCGAATACTGGATCGACAAAGGGGTGGGGCGTGTCGTGATCGGCACTTTGGCCGCACTCGAGCCGAATCTGGTCAAGGAACTGGCCAAGCTGTATCCGGATCAGATCGTGCTGTCTGTCGACGTCTGGCAGGGATATGTCATGACGGATGGCTGGCGCAACCAGAGCGCTTTCACCCCCGAAGCATTCATCGACGCGTTCGAGGGTGTACCGCTTGCCGCCATCGTCGTGACGGATATCGACAGTGACATGGAAGATGTCGACGCTCAGCTGGGTCTGATTTCTGGGTTGGCCGCGCATTCCCGTACCCCGGTAATTGCAAGCGGTGTCGTGCGTACGGCGGATGATATTTCCCGGTTGGCTTATATTCCCAACATCTCGGGCGCGATTGTCGGGCGCGCGCTGTTCCGCAAATCGCTGGATCTGGCCGAGGCGCTGGATACGGCGAAAGCGGCGCATGAGCCGGTGGCACAGTTTCAATAACCCGTTCCGCCCTTTCTGACGTGTGCATGAAAGGGCGGGCACACCGTTTTTCCACAATTTGTACTTCTTTGGATGATCGGCGGCAGGATGCCTGCTCGGAAATCGCCCTTGCTCTTGCCCCCGCACCCCGGGCCGGGGTATGAGCGGTTCTCATAACAGGAAGCAGGCAAGAGGCATTTCATGCGCAGAGTCGTTGTAACCGGTCTTGGATTGGTCACTCCTTTGGCCAGCGGGGTCGAGGAAACATGGTCGCGGCTGCTGGACGGAGAATCCGGCGCGGGCCCCATCACGCATTTCGACGCCGAGGCAAGCGGGGTCACCACGACCTATGCCTGCGAAGTGCCGCGCGGTGACGGAACCGACGGCACGTTCAACCCTGACGACTGGATGCCGCCGAAAGAGCAGCGCAAGATCGAGGATTTCATCCTGTATTCGATTGCGGCTGCGGAAATGGCCTGCAAGGACGCGAACTGGTTGCCTGAAGATGAGGAAGACCGCCTGCGGACAGGTGTCCTGATTGGTTCGGGTATCGGTGGGCTGGGCTCGATTGCCAACACCGCCAATCTGATCCGCGACAAAGGCCCGCGCCGTGTATCGCCGTTCTTTATTCCGGGCGCTCTGATCAATCTGGCTTCGGGTCAGGTATCGATCCGTCACGGATTCAAAGGGCCAAACCATTCGGTTGTGACAGCATGTTCTACCGGCGCCCACGCCATCGGCGATGCCAGTCGGATCATCCGGGCGGGCGACGCGGATGTCATGGTCGCGGGTGGCGGTGAAGGCTGTATCTGTGAAATTGGTATTGCAGGTTTCAACGCGTGCAAGGCGCTGTCGACCAAGTACGCCGATGACCCCAAGAAAGCCAGCCGCCCCTATGATGTCGACCGTGACGGGTTCGTCATGGGCGAGGGCGCGGGCATTGTGGTGCTTGAGGATTACGAACACGCCAAAGCGCGTGGCGCCAAGATCTATGCCGAGGTACTGGGTTATGGCATGTCGGGTGATGCGTATCACATCACCGCACCGTCAGAGGATGGCGATGGGGCCGAACGCTCAATGAAAGCCGCGCTGCGCAGTGCTGGGCTGGAGCCGAAAGACCTAGACTATATTAACGCGCATGGAACCTCGACCATGGCGGATACGATCGAACTTGGCGCTGTTGAACGTTTGCTGGGGGATCACGCCGCAAGCGCCACAATGACCTCGACTAAATCGGCAACCGGACACCTGTTGGGGGCTGCGGGCGCGATTGAGGCGATCTTTTCGGTCCTGGCGATCCGCGATCAGGTTGCGCCACCTACGATCAACCTGGACAACCCGGCTGTCGAAACCCCGATTGATCTGGCGCCAAACGCAAAGCGCGAGCGTGAGATCAACGTGGCTCTGTCCAACTCGTTCGGGTTTGGCGGTACCAATGCCAGCGTAATCTTCGGAAAGGTCAGTTAAATGTGGCGGGCCATTGCTTCGAACGCGCTGACCATGTTGGTGGTCGGCCTGTTTCTGATGGGCGGTCTGATCCTTTGGGGGCAGTCCCAGTACAAAGCGGAAGGCCCGCTTGAAACCGCAATCTGCCTGCAGGTCAGAAGCGGGTCGAATATGACGCGTGTCAGCCAGGAACTGGAAGAGCAAGGCGCGATCCGCAGCGCCACGATCTTTCGGATGGCTGCGGACTATACGGATCGGGCGCAACGTTTGAAAGCGGGTAGCTTTCTGGTGCGCGAAGGCGCGTCGATGGAGCAGATCATCGATGAGGTTACCAGCAGCGGCGCCAGCACCTGCGGGTCTGAGATCGAATATCGTATCGGCGTTACGCGGGCCCAGACACGGGTGCGCGAACTGAACCCGGCAACCTTGGATTTTATCGAGATCGCTTCGTTCGATGCGACTGAAGAAGAGACACCGGAAGCCTACACCGAGAAACGCAACGAGGCGGACACAAGGTATCGCGTGTCGTTGGCCGAAGGTGTGACCTCGTGGCAAGTGGTTGAGGCGTTGAAGTCCTTCGAGGCCCTGTCAGGTGAGGTGACCGAGATCCCGGCGGAAGGAATGCTGGCACCCGACAGTTACGATGTCGTGGCGGGTCAGGATCGCAGTGCCATTTTGCAAGAAATGCAGGATAAGCAGCAGTTGCGGATCAATGCCGTTTGGGAAAACCGTCAGGACGGGCTACCGTTGGAGAGCCCCGAAGAGATGCTGATCCTTGCGTCGATCATCGAAAAAGAAACCGGCGTTTCGGAAGAGCGCGGGCAAGTGGCCAGCGTATTTGTGAACCGGCTGAATCAAGGGATGCGGCTACAAACGGACCCGACTGTGATCTATGGTGTCACCAAAGGGCAGGGCACCTTGGGCCGTGGATTGCGGCGCAGCGAGTTGAACCGCCCGACGCCGTGGAACACCTATCAGATCGACGGGTTGCCACCGACGCCGATTGCCAACCCCGGTTTGGCAAGTCTTGAAGCCGCCGTTGCACCGGATGACACGAGCTTTGTGTTCTTTGTCGCGGATGGCACTGGTGGGCACGCATTTGCCGAGACGTTGCAAGAACACAATCGCAACGTCGCCAAATGGCGCGAGATTGAGGCAGAGCAGAACTCGGGAAATTAGTCGGAACGAAAAGCGTTTTCGTTCTTTGGATTTGCCAACGCCGGTTCTTGACCCGGCGTTGGCTTTTTTGTTGGTGCCGTTCCGGCCTTACGCCGCAGGGCGTTTGCCGCGGGGGCGACGCCGTTTGTTGGCAGCGGGTTTTCCATCCCCATTAGCAGGCTTGGGCTTGAACGCCCGACGGCGGTTGTTCGGGCGGCGCGCAGGCTTTTCTGCTACGGTTCCTTCAGGCAGGGTCCCACTAGCGACCGGGATCTCGATTTTCATCAGCTTTTGGATCTGACGCAGCAGATCAACTTCTTCGGCTGAACAGAATGCAATTGCCTCACCCTCTCGGCCCGCACGTGCAGTTCGACCGATGCGATGGACGTAGTTATCGGGAACCTCGGGCAGATCATAATTGATGACATAAGCCACACCGGGGATGTCGATACCACGCGCGGCGACATCGGTAGCCACGAGAACGTTAACCTCGCCTGCGCGGAAGGCCTTGATCGCGCGGTCACGTTGCCCCTGGCTCTTGTTGCCATGGATCGAGGCGGCGTTAAATCCGTCGGCGACCAGTCCTTTCATCAGTTTTTCAGCGCCGTGCTTCGTGCGCGAGAATACCAACGTCAGAGCGTTCATATCCTTGGACAGAATCTCGCGTAGTTTGTGGGGTTTTCCCGGCTTGCTGACAAAATGGATCGATTGAGTGATCTTGTCGGCGGCTTTACCCGGGGGCGAGACCTGAACGCGCTGCGGATTGGTCAGGTAGGCACGGCTGAGCTCTTCCATCTGCTTTGGCATCGTGGCCGAGAACAGCATGGTCTGGCGCGGTGTACCCAGTTCGGGCGCGATGCGGCGCAGGGCGTGGATGAAGCCCATGTCAAGCATTTGGTCAGCCTCGTCCAGCACCAGGTGCCGGACCGAGCTTAGGTCGACCGTGCGGCGATCCATCAGGTCAATCAGGCGGCCCGGCGTGGCGACAAGGATGTCAGTGCCGCGCGACAGGAACATGATCTGTTTGTTGATCGATTGGCCCCCAACCACGGTGGCGACGCGCAGTTTGGTGTTCTTGCAAAGACCGCGCAGGCTGTCGGCGATCTGGTTGACCAGCTCGCGGGTCGGCGCCAGGATCAATGACTTGGCCATTTTCGGCTCGGGTTTGCCAGGCTGCGCCAGAAGGTGATCGATCAGCGGCAGGCCGAAGGCCAGAGTCTTACCAGTGCCGGTCTGAGCAAGGCCGAGGATATCGTGCCCATTCAGCGCCAGCGGAATGGCCTGATTCTGAATCGGAGTGGGTTGTGTAAAATTGGCGCTTTTCAGCGCTTTGTTAAGTGCGGGGGCAAGGCCCAGCATATCGAAGTCGAACAAATAACTATCCTTTATGCCCGGAGCAATCGCCCACGGACAAATCGTGACGGGTCGCACATGGCGACCTGCAGGGGTTGTGCGAGACCTCGGGACGGGCAGGCGCACCCTGCGCCATCCGGTCATCGCGTCAAGAACCCTGCGTGATGGGGAACTGTGATGTGGATCGGGCGCTGTAGGGCGGAAGAGGTCCGCGCAAGCTCACGCAGCAGCGCTTTGATTGAGGGCACATGAGGGTTGAGGGAGGAATTGTCAAGCTGGCATTTGAAATTGGAGCGAGGTGTTGGCAATGAAGTCGTCGCATTTCCGTCGTTTCTCCGCCCAATTCTGAATGACGTTCTGAAACGTGTTGGCCATACAAAACGGATTTTTCAGCGCGAGCCGTTTTCGCAAAACAGTTAAGCTGAGGAAGGAAAAACTTATCGCATCGAACGGTCTGTGTTGCGTCTGTGTTGCGCAAATCATTGACTTTACGTGCTTAATCCCGTATAGGTTGTGTCATGCTAGAAGAAGTGGGCAATGGCCCCGGGGCGACCCGGTGGCCGTTTTTCGTTTCTCTCGTGCGGAGAAAACTCACGCATGAGGTCACAGGCAAACATGACTTTGATTACCCCGGAAGAGCGGATTTCCCAGACGGCTGACTTGTTGCAGTCGCTTGAGAGGTCCATTCGCGATCTGCGGCAAGCGGCGGAAGACCTGCGCAAACAGATCGGTGCCGGGGAGGATGCAGATCTTGCTGGTTCAGCCAGACAGCTCGGGCAGTTAGAGGGGGTGATCCGAAGTTGTCAGAAAGTGGAGACAAGCTTTGTCGAACAACATCACAGACAAGCCGGAATTGCCCAAGGCGGGTACGCGCTTGACCTTGACCGAGCTCGGTTTGAGGTCGGGTGCAGGTTGGCTCGCCTCCGCACCTGTTGCGGTGCAGAACAGATTTCTGAGTGAGATCGGGGAGGGGGGGCTGTGTGCCCTCCCTTTCCTGTTTGAGTTTTGGGCACTGCCGCATCAATTGCCGCCCGAGGGCGACTGGCGATCCTGGGTGATCATGGGCGGGCGTGGTGCAGGCAAAACGCGGGCTGGGGCCGAGTGGGTACGGTCGATGGTTGAGGGGTCGAAACCGTTGGATAAAGGGGAGGCCAGTCGCGTGGCACTGGTCGGTGAGACCTTTGATCAGGTGCGCGATGTGATGATCTTTGGCGATAGCGGGATATTGCAATGCTCGCCACCGGATCGCAGGCCTGTGTGGAAAGCGTCGGAACGCAAGTTGATCTGGCCCAATGGGGCTGAGGCGCAGGCGTTTTCGGCGCATGATCCTGAGGGGCTGCGCGGCCCTCAGTTTGATGCGGCCTGGGTAGATGAGTTGGCCAAGTGGAAGAAGGCCGGGGAAACCTGGGACATGCTGCAATTTGCGCTTCGATTGGGGGATCGGCCCCGGGTCTGTGTAACGACCACGCCGCGCAATGTGAAGGTTCTGAAGGAGTTGCTGGCGTCGCCGTCCACCGTGCAGACCCATGCACCGACTGAGGCGAACCGGGCCAATCTGGCGGGCTCGTTTCTGGACGAGGTGCGCGCGCGCTATGCGGGTACGCGGTTGGGGCGGCAGGAGTTGGACGGGGTGCTTTTATCGGATGCAGAGGGCGCGTTGTGGACCGGGTCGATGCTGGAGGCGGCGCGCTGTACGCAGGTGCCAGAGTTGGATCGCATCGTGGTGGCGTTGGACCCGGCGGTGACGGCTGGGTCGAATGCGGATGCCTGCGGGATCTTGGTTGTGGGCGCTCAGGTGCAAGGGCCGCCCGAGAGTTGGCGCGCCTATGTGCTGGCCGACCGGACGGTGCAGGGCGTTGGTCCGGCGGGCTGGGCGCAGGCAGCGATTGACGCAATGGATGAATTCGGGGCCGAGCGGTTAGTGGCCGAAGTCAATCAGGGCGGGCAATTGGTAGAAGAGGTCGTGCGGCAGGTGGACCCTCTGGTGCCTTATCGCGCGGTGCGGGCGTCGCGCGGCAAGGTCGCGCGGGCTGAACCCGTGGCAGCACTGTATGAACAGGGACGGGTTGCGCATGTCACCGGACTGGACGCGCTGGAGGAGCAGATGTGCCAGATGACCGCACGCGGGTTCGTGGGGCAGGGTTCGCCGGACCGAGTGGACGCTTTGGTCTGGGCGCTGCATGAGTTGGTGGTGGGTCCGGCGGGGGCGTATCGGCGGCCTAGGGTGCGAAGTTTGTAAACCCATTGCGGCAAGTGCAGCAAGCGCTTTAGACAGGGGCCAGTTCATCTGGCCATCGTCTGGAAAGTTCAGAGATAATCAGCAGAACGTCTGCCCCGGGTAGAACGGCTTGAATATCGTGTATCAAGCGCAGGTTGAGGCGATCGACTTCGTGCGCGAGAATGGAACGATGTGGGTCGTAGTAAACCGTTACATAATAGGAACGGCCCAGTTTGGTGACAGACAGATCCCGGATCTTCCCGCCATCCTCGACCAGGGTTGCACGTAGGGCGCGGCGCGCGGTCGCGATGGTTGCGGGGCTGGCGCTTACGCCAGCAAGCTCGCCCAATCCGCCTCTGAATTCACGGATATACGACCCGAGGGCCAGCAGACAAAGTAGCAAGACAACCACGGAATCCCCGATCGGTGCGAGCGCAGCAAGAGGGCCTTCCTTGAAGTAGTAGATGGCTGCCAAACCGATGCCTGCCGCCGCAGTGATCAGCCCGTCAAAAAGCGCCGCCTTGGCCTCCAGTCGCAGAATTGCGCTGTTTCGTCCGATGCGGTGCCAGGTGAAATGATGAAAGGCCCAGAGAAAAGTGCAGGTCATGCCAATCCCCGAGAAATAGAGGATCATGGGCGCAAAGCTTAGGGGTTCAGGGGGCAGGCCGATCAGATAGTTGTAGATGTTTTTGAGGGCACTGGTAATCGCAAACAGTACAAGACCCAAAAGAGATAGAGAGCGGAATGTTGAAAAGATCGCCTCGTCTGCGGCATAGCCGAAAGGTCTAAGCTTGTCGGGTCCTGCATCAATTCGTTGGCTGATCTTTCGGCCGAGAAAAGCCGAAGAAAAACCTATCAGCGAGAACAGACCGTCCATCATGATTGCGTTCGAGTTCGATAGAATGCTCGCTAGGATTCCAGCTGCACCCATAAAGAGGTTGCCCCACATGGCTACCACGAGTGCGCGACTTTCCATTCGTTTTCTGGTGGCCAAATCTGGCTGAGTCATCCGGTCGGTCCTGGATTGATGTCAAGTGCTTCTACCAATAGCCATTCATTCGAAATTGGCCACCCCTTTGGCTAAGCCTGTTGCCCATCCTCCGTACGCCCCATTCCCGAGGCTTAAACTTCTTTCCGTCATAACTCTTTTCAACAAGCCGGGCAGAGCGGCGGCAGAAAGGAGCACAGATGGTATTCGATTTCTTGCGTCGTGGATCGGCTGGGGAAGCGCCCGAGGCAAAGGCGAGCGCGGCGGGGCCTGTGGTGGCTTGGCAAACGGGCGGGCGCGTGGCGTGGAGCCCTCGGGATGCGGTATCGCTGACGCGGACGGGGTTTTCGGGGAACCCGGTGGGGTTCCGTTCGGTCAAGCTGATTGCCGAGGCGGCGGCGGCTCTGCCTCTGGTTCTTCAGGATCAGGTGCAGCGATATGATGTGCATCCGATCCTATCCCTGATGCGCCGTCCGAATGCGGCACAGGGGCAGGCGGAGTTGATGGAGGCGCTGTTCGGGCAGTTGCTGCTGTCGGGCAATGCCTATGTTGAGGCGGTGCAGGCTGACGAGAGCCTGCCGGTTGAGTTGCATCTCTTGCGCTCGGACCGGATGAGCGTGGTGCCTGGCGCGGATGGGTGGCCCAAGGCGTATGATTACGCGGTGGGTGGCAATCGACAAGGGGACGAACCAGCCGAACAAGTTCCTGGACCCCAAGTCGTCGGAATCGCTGTTGCCGGTCTATTCGAACGGGTTGCGGGATGATTTCATTCAGACCCAATATTTGACGGCGACCCTTGGCTACTGGAACGACCCCGAAGTCAATCCGGTATCACGTATCTACGGCAGGCCGATGCTGGACTTGTCGAACGCCTATGTCTGGGCGTGGGATACCCGCCCGTTTCCGACCTTTCCCAACCTGCGACGCCAATGGGACGATGGGACAAACTACGCACGGGGGCATTGGCTGAACGGGCGATCCGGGTCGCGTACATTGGCGTCGGTGGTAACTGAAATTTGCCATGGGGCAGGGGTGACGGATATTGATGTCTCGCGACTTTATGGCGTGGTCAGGGGGTACGTCATCGAGGATGTAACCAACGCTCGATCTGCTTTGCAGCCTTTGATGCTGCGCTATGGTTTCGATGCCATCGAACGGGATGGTCTGTTGCGGTTTCAGATGCGCGACGGCTACGGCGCGGTTGCCATCAACTCTGACCATTTCGCAATTAGCAGCGATCTTGAAGGTACGATCGAACACAGGCGCGAAGCCGAAGCCGAGATGACGGGGCGGGTGCGCCTGCGGTTTGTGCAGTCAGATGCGGACCACGACCTGGTAGCCGAAGAAGCCGTCCTGCCCGAGGACAAGACCCATTCGGTGTCGGTGAACGAAATGCCCCTGTCGATGACCCGAACCGAAGGCCGACAAACGGCAGAGCGCTGGCTGAGCGAGGCCCGGGCCTCGCGCGATACGATACGTTTTGCGTTGCCACCGTCGCAGATGCATCTGGGGGCGGGTGATCTGGTGCGGTTGGCAGACGGTGAAACCAGCCCCATCTACCGCATCGACCGTCTGGAAACATCAGACTTGCAACTGGCCGAGGCGGTTCGGGTGGAACAGGGCGTCTATAAAGCATCGGACTTGCTGGACGAGGCGCCGACAGTCAAACCCTATGCCGCGCCAACGCCTGTGCTGCCGGTTTTTCTGGACCTGCCTTTGTTCACAGGTGCAGAAATTCCACACGCACCTTATCTGGCCGTCACGGGTGATCCCTGGCCTGGGGCTGCAACAGTCTACACTTCGTCCAACGACGAGGGTTATGCTCTGGGCGATATCATCCCAAATCGGGCGATCATCGGTGCTACCGAGACGCCGCTGCGGCGTGCCAGCGCAGGGATCTGGGATGAAGGGCCTGCGTTGCGCGTCAAACTGATTTCAGGGCAGTTGGAGTCGCGCCCACGCAGCTCGGTCCTGAGCGGCGTCAATCTGGCCGCGATCGGTGATGGAACACCCGGAAATTGGGAAGTGTTTCAATTCTCTGACGCGGTCCTCGAAGCACCGGGTGTCTATGCGTTGTCAGGGCGCCTTAGGGGGCAGTTGGGGTCGGATGCGTTAATGCCGGATGTCTGGCCGGACGGATCAATCTTTGTGCTGCTGAATGATCGGGTGCAACAGATCAACTTGCTTCGCACCGAGCGCCGGATTGCCAAGCATTACCGCATTGGCCCAGCAAGCCGCAGTTACGATGACGGGTCTTTCCAACATTTGATCGCCTCTTTCGACGGGAACGGATTACGCCCGTACGCCCCCGTACATCTGAAAGTGCAATCCAGCGATTCAGGGGATGACGTCACTTGGGTCCGACGGGCACGCCTGGACGCGGATGATTGGTCCGGGCTGGAGATTCCCTTGGGCGAAGAGCGTGAGTCTTATCTGGTGCGTATCCGCGCGAATGGCACCTTGCTGCGTGAAGATCTGGTCGACGAGCCGAGATGGACCTATTCAGCGGCAATGAAAGCGGCGGATGGCCTGAGCGGCGATTACGAGGTCGAAGTGGCACAGGTGTCCGCCATCTATGGCCCAGGTCTGACTGCCCGTCATTTGGTTGGGCAAATGATCTGATGCGGCCGGTCCTGCACGGAGATGTCAGTTCTGCAGCGCGTGCCTTGTTGGCCGTTCCGCAAATGGACCGGGCCCGTTTATGTGTTCGGATGATCCATGAGGCCGAACTGGCCGACCAGCATCTTGAACGCACAGGGCGGCTTCACCCCGTGTATGGCAACGGCTCGCTCATGGCCGTTGCCCGAAACAGACCCCTGGCGGATGAGCCGGGGTTCGATAATCTGCAATATTGTCAGTGTTTTGAAACAGTTCTGCACCATCTTTCGAGGTTTTTAGTCACCCGGCAGCACAGCTAACAAATCTGCTGGCCGCAAGATCCAGTTTCAATCGACCATCCGGGATGCGTTCGCCGCAGTCTTCACAATACCCGTATTCTTCCTCGTCAAGTCGCGCCAATGCGGCTTGAAGGCGGCTTCCTTCAATATCGCGATTGGCTTGTTGCGCCTTGGCCATGGCCTGATTTTGCAGCGCATCCATGCGACTCAGCCGACCAACGGCTTGCTGATCCAGCTCGACAACGGCCTGGGCCTTTCGCCCCGAGGCTGAATGCTGTTCCAGTTCAACCAGTCGCTCGCGAATTCGTGTCTCAAAATATGCGCGTTTGGACTCATTCATTTTCGTTGCAGTGCAGATCACGGGTTTGCGTTTGGTCTTTTTACCACTAAATGGCATTCTAGGCGCAGCAAAGGATCAAAAGCCATGTTTGAAAAGCGCAGCCACGTGACACCGGTCGATCCGGTGTGGACCCGCATCACCTCCGAGGCCCATGCGGCCGTTGAAGAAGAGCCCCTTATGGGCGGTCTTGTGCACGCTTGTATCCTGCATCACCGCAGCCTCGAGCGCGCGCTGTCATATCGGGTCGCGGCCAAGCTGTGTTCAAACGAGATGTCGATGATGGTCCTGCGTGAGATCGTGGATGAGGCTTATGCCGATGATCCCGGTTTGATCGAATCGGCCCGGGCGGACTTGATGGCCGTGTATGAACGCGATCCCGCTTGCCACCGCCTGTTGCAGCCGATCCTGTACTTCAAGGGTTACCAAGCCATGCAGGCGTATCGCGTGGCGCATTGGCTATGGCAAAAGGGTCGTCATGATCTAGCGTATTTCTTCCAGATGCGCTCGTCCGAGATTTTCGGCATAGACATTCATCCTGCTGCCAAGATCGGCAAGGGGATCATGATCGACCATGCCCATTCCATCGTCATCGGTGAAACAGCTGTTGTGGGTGACAATGTCTCGATGCTGCATTCGGTGACGCTGGGCGGGACTGGCAAGGAAGAAGAACAGCGTCATCCCAAGATTGGCAATGGCGTACTGATCGGAGCTGGTGCGAAAGTGCTGGGCAATATTGAAGTTGGCCATTGCAGCCGTATCGCTGCCGGTTCGGTGGTTCTGCAAGAGGTGCCCCCCTGCAAAACCGTAGCAGGCATTCCGGCCAAGATCGTCGGTGAGGCTGGGTGTGATCAGCCCTCGATATCGATGGATCACATGCTGGGTAAAGACCAGTAAACGGTTTCAGTTCGAGCGGTTACTGCGTCTTTCCAACCGCTCGCGCCGCCGTTCTTCCCTCTTTTCTTTGCGCAATTCCCTGCGGCGGTCTTGCTCGGCTTTTTGCTGAGCGATCACCGCAGGATCACTCGATTTGAACTTGGAGTTCTCACCAGGGTAACTGTTGGGTTTTGCCATAGCTGCGTCAGGTGTTGTACCTGTCAGCAGGGCCAGAACGATCAGACTTTGAATGAGGGTTTTCGGGGACATCACGCACCTTCCTTCTGTCTGCGCCAGGAGTTAGGAAGGTGGGAGGTCTTTTTGCGCAAAGCAATCTGAGCCCCGATCACATGGGCTCAAATCAGTGCTATGACCCTCGCCCTGAGTCTTTCGGGCGAGGGCCTTGAGACAAATCCTCAGGCCAGCATGACCATCGGGTTTTCCAAGTTTTCGACGATGGCCTTGAGCAGTTCCGCCCCCAACGCGCCGTCGATGACGCGGTGATCGACTGACATGGTGACAGACATCACAGTCGCCACTGTCAACTCACCATCATCCCCGACAACAGGTTTTTTCACACCGGTTCCCACGGCCAGAATACCGGCATGAGGCGGGTTCACGATGGCGTCGAAGTTGTCGATGCCGAACATGCCGAGGTTCGAGATCGCAAAGGTTCCGCCCTGGTATTCATGCGGGGCCAATTTGCGTTCGCGGGCACGGGCCGCAAGGTCTTTCATTTCGGTTGACAGTGCGGACAGAGATTTCATGTCAGCGTCCTGAAGAACCGGGGTGAACAGACCGCCCTCAATAGCGACCGCGACGGCTACGTCCGAAGGTTTCAGTTGCAGCACACGGTCACCCGCCCAAACCGCATTGCAGGCCGGAACCTGTTGCAACGCATTGGCGACGGCTTTGATGATGAAATCATTGACGCTCAGCTTGATGCCGCGCCCTTCCAACTGCTTGTTCAACTGGCTGCGGAACTTCAGCAGCGCATCCAGCTTGATGTCGCGACGCAGGTAGAAATGCGGGATGGTCTGCTTGGCTTCACTCAGACGCGCAGCGATGGTTTTACGCATACCGTCGAGCTGAATCTCTTCATACTCGCGGCCCTCATACATCCGCGCGACCATGTCCGCGGACGGACCAGTGGGTGCAGCTGGTGCAGCCGCTGGCGCTGCGGCAGCAGCCGCAGGAGTTGGTGCCGGTGCGGTGGCAGTTGCCCCTTCGACATCTGCTTTGACGATGCGGCCATGCGGGCCAGAGCCTGCGATCTGAGCCAGATCGAGGCCCTTCTGCGCGGCAATCCGGCGGGCCAGGGGAGAAGCAAAGATACGACCGCCATCCGCTTTGACCGGAGCTGCCGGAGCAGGGGCGGACGCCTCGGGTGCCGCTGGCGCGGCGGCCTCGTTGCCCGCGGCGGCAGGGGCCGCCTCAGGCGCCTTGGCAGGCGTGGCAGCTATGTCATCAGCGCTTTCGCCATCTTCCAGCAGAACTGCGATGGCGGTGTTGACCTTGACCCCTTCAGAGCCTTCGGCGATCAGGATCTTGCCGATGGTGCCTTCGTCAACAGCCTCGAACTCCATCGTGGCCTTGTCGGTTTCGATCTCGGCCAGCAGATCGCCGGAGGAGACGGTGTCGCCTTCCTTGACCAGCCATTTGGCAAGCGTGCCTTCCTCCATGGTCGGTGAAAGGGCGGGCATCAGAATTTCAGTGGGCATCTGTCTGTCGCTCCTTACCGGTAGGTCACTTGTTTGACGGCGGCGATCACCTCATCCGTGGTGATCAGCGCCAGCTTTTCGAGGTTCGCGGCGTAGGGCATCGGGACGTCCTTGCCGGTGCAATTGATGACCGGGGCGTCGAGGTAGTCGAACGCTTCCTGCATCACCACCGAACTGATGTAGCTGCCGACCGAGCCTTGCGGCCAGCCTTCTTCCACTGTCACCAGACGGTTTGTTTTCATCACCGAGTTGATGATTGCGCCAGTATCCATCGGGCGGATGGTGCGCAGGTCGATCACTTCGGCGCTGATGCCGTCTTCGGCCAGCTTGTCCGCAGCTTCCAGTGCATATTGCATACCGATGCCGAAGCTGACGATGGTCACGTCAGACCCTTCGCGCCAGATGCGCGCCTTGCCCAGCGGGATAGTCAGGTCATCCACCTGCGGCACGTCGAAGGTGCGACCGTAGAGGATTTCGTTTTCCAGGAAGACCACCGGGTTGGGGTCGCGGATAGCCGATTTCAGCAGGCCTTTGGCGTCAGCCGCCGAATAAGGCATCACCACCTTCAGACCAGGGATCTGCATGTACCAAGCAGCGTAATCCTGAGAGTGCTGAGCAGCCACGCGCGCCGCAGCACCGTTGGGGCCCCGAAACACGATGGGGCAACCCATCTGACCGCCGGACATGTAAAGCGTCTTGGCGGCAGAGTTGATGATCTGGTCAATCGCCTGCATAGCGAAATTGAAGGTCATGAACTCGACAATCGGTTTCAGACCGCCAAAGGCCGAACCCACGGCGATACCGGCAAAACCATGTTCGGTGATCGGCGTGTCGATCACGCGCTTGGAGCCGAACTCATCCAGTAGACCTTGCGAGATCTTGTATGCGCCCTGATATTCGGCAACTTCCTCGCCCATCAGATAGACATCTTCGTCGCCGCGCATTTCCTCGGCCATCGCGTCGCGCAGGGCTTCGCGTACAGTCTCCGATTTCATTTCGGCGTCGGCTGGCCAGTCGGGTGACATATCGACCACCGGGGCCGCGGGTGCCGCGGTCGGGGCGGGGGCCTCAACCGCCGCAGGGGTGGCCTCGGCGACCGCTGCGGCAGCAGGTGCGGCCGCGGGCAGGGCAGAGGCGTCTTCGCCTTCTTCGACCAGCACCGCGATGGGGGTGTTGACTTTGACCCCTTCGGTGCCTTCTGCGATCAGGATTCTTCCAACAATGCCTTCATCGACGGCTTCGAATTCCATCGTCGCCTTGTCGGTTTCAATCTCGGCCATAATATCACCCGAGGATACGGTGTCGCCTTCCTTGACCAGCCATTTGGCCAGCGTGCCCTCTTCCATCGTGGGCGAAAGGGCGGGCATGAGAATTTCGGTTGCCATGTCTTAATCGTCCTCTCAGGCGTAAATATCGGTCCAGAGCTCTTCGACGGAAGGCTCGGGACTTTCTTTCGAGAATTCGGCGGCTTGGTTGACGACCTCTTTGATCTCTTTGTCGATCGCTTTCAGGTCATCCTCGGTCGCGTGTTTTCCGGTCAGCAGCAGTTCGCGCACATGTTCGATCGGGTCGCTTTGCTCGCGGACCTTCTGAACTTCTTCGCGGGTGCGATACTTGGCCGGGTCGGACATCGAGTGACCGCGATAGCGGTAGGTCTTCACCTCTAGGATGTAAGGGCCTTTGCCCGCTCGGCAGTGGGCCACAGCTTTTTCGCCGGCAGCCTTCACCGCCAACACATCCATCCCGTTGACGATCTCGCCGGGGATGCCAAACGCTTCGCCGCGCACATAGATATCAGGCGAAGACGTCGAGCGCGCCTGCGCGGTGCCCATGGCGTATTGGTTGTTCTCGATCACGAAAACCACCGGCAGATCCCAGAGAGCGGCCATGTTGAACGTCTCGTAGACCTGACCCTGGTTGGCCGCACCATCACCGAAATAGGTGAACGTCACGCCGCCGTTCTCTTTGTACTTGTCGGCGAAGGCCAAACCTGCACCCAAAGGCACCTGTGCGCCAACGATCCCGTGGCCGCCATAGAAATGCTTCTCTTTCGAGAACATGTGCATCGATCCGCCCTTACCTTTGGACAGGCCACCCTCGCGTCCGGTGAGTTCGGCCATCACGCCGCCCGGCTCCATGCCGCAGGCCAGCATATGGCCGTGGTCGCGATAAGAGGTGATGCGTTTGTCACCTTCCTGAGCTGCGGCTTCGAGGCCGACAACAACCGCTTCCTGTCCGATATAAAGGTGGCAGAAGCCGCCAATCAGACCCATACCATAAAGCTGACCCGCCTTTTCCTCGAATCGGCGGATCAATAGCATCTCGCGGTAGTACGTTTTGAGTTCTTCCGCAGAAACGTTTGGTTTCTTTGTGGTTTTTCGCGCAGCCATCGTGGCGATCTCCCCCCTTCGGACAGATAGTTTAGCGTTAAACTATTTCATAAAGCATTTAGGGCTTTCTGGCGAGTGTTAATGTGACGCAGCGTCGTGACACGCTTCGAAAAACCAGTCGACGAAGGGCAAACGACGGATTGTATGGGACTTTCTGACGAAAAATACAGGCTCGGATCAGCGGATCACGATTTCATCTGCACGGATCATGCCCAGCACCGAACGCGCCTGCTGATCCAGCAAGTCAAGATCCAGATACGTATCCGACAGGCGCCGGGTCAGGTTTTCCATCTCGGCAATTTCGACATTCAGGTTTTTCAGGTTGCGTGACAGGGCGTCCCGTTCCGCTGCAATTTCGACTCGTCGGAACAAGCCATAGTCGCCTTGCACGGCAGCAAAGGTGAAGTACACACCCAGCATGAAAGCCACCGAAAAGAAGACTACTGCGCCCAAACCGGGCCGATGGGAACGGGACACTCTGTTTACCGCCGTATGAAAACTTGCCTCAATAACGGGTTCTTTGCGAACCTCTGCCTGCACTATGTCACAGGTGATTCGGGTTGTGAATCCCCTGATTCGATTTTTTCGTCAGTATTTTGCGGGGGTTAAATTCAGATCATCGCCGGGGCACATGTGCCCGATTTCGTGCGCCTGTCTGCTACTTCATGCATGTCTGATAGGCCATCGAAGGCACGTTACCGAGTTCTCCCATAAGTTGTTTACCTTAGGTGGCGCCCCGTGCCTTAAGCTTGATTGTTGACCTGCCAAGTGTTTCTAGGGAAGGCAGATACCTCGTTAAAAAGTCTGGCTCACAATTGAGTCCTCAATCGTTTGAGCAAACTGTAGTACTCATCACAACTTACAATCAAAGGCTGATCTCAGAAGTCGTGGAAGGATGCATTCTTCTACCCAGTTACTAGTGAGGGCAGCTTTAGGTCGATGTCTTTTGTTAAATATGTGGTTCGCGAAATGCTCGCTTTTCTACGCCGCTGGTGTGCCGAAAAACACCCGTCGGAAAAGGTTGTGGAAAATCAAATGCAAAGAATGCGATAATTGAAAAGATGTGCGTTGCTTTCCACATCATTTTGTCGAGAAGGATCCGCTGTTAATGACGTCTGAGACTAGGTTTTACTTTGGGCACCACAAATGCGCGACCCGATATCTCATCTCCATTTGCGAACAAGTCTGCAGACGGATTGAGTTGAATGATAGAGAGTATCACCATGATGTGTCGGACAACAAAGATTTCGCCGCTGAGCTGAAGGCTGACCCTGTCGATTTCGTTTACTTCTCCAACGCGAAGATCAAAACAGTCAGACTGCTTGAAGGCGATTTTAAAGGCTTTCACGTGGTGCGAGACCCCCGCGACATCATTGTTTCAGCGTATTTCTCTCACAAAAACAGTCATGGCATCGATAAATGGCCTGAGTTGATGAACATTAGAGAAGAAATTGCGGAAATGTCGATCTCGGATGGTCTGATGTATGAGATTTATGCGATGGTCAACACAATTACCGATCTTACCGAATGGGATTACGATCAGAGCAACATCCTCGAACTCCAATACGAAGAGCTTATACAGGACCCTTACCGAGTTCTCTTGGACGTGTTCCTGCACTTGGGCCTTGTCAAAGAAATCCATGCACATAGGACAAATCAGATTGTGCGCCTGGTGGGCTCTCATATTCGAAACCGTATTCCCAGGAAGCGGGCCAGAGACTTTATTTATTTTTCGGAATTGATGCAAATCACTCAAGACAACAGCTTTTCCAAGAAATCAAAAGGCCGGAAGCGCGGTGAAGAGAATGTTGGACACCATTACAGAAAGGGTGTCGCTGGGGATTGGCGGAACTACTTTGAAGATCGGCATATCGACCTTTTCAAAGAGCGCTACAACGATTGTCTGCTAAAGCTGGGTTATGAAGAGGACGAAGATTGGCACTGAAGAGTTTGGAAGCAGTTCCATCACTCACTTTTGCCGTCCGTAAGGGTTTGAAAAGGCCGCAAGTTTAGACACTTCGGTCTTAACCGTTTCAAACAACGAGTGTGCACCGAGGAAAACGGTTTATTGCGTGCAGCAAGACGGTACTGTCAATAAGGACAGTACCGTGAATACAAGAACCGCTTGTCGGGCTTACTGTTCCAGCGCAGCCACCCCGGGCAGGGTTTTACCTTCCATCCATTCCAGAAACGCACCGCCTGCGGTGGAGATGTAAGAGAAATCATGCGCTGCGCCCGATGCGTTCAGCGCTGCAACAGTATCGCCGCCACCAGCAACCGACACCAATTGGCCCGAACGTGTCAAAGCCGCCGCCTTCAGGGCTGCTGCATTGGTGGCTTTATCAAAGGGTTCGAGCTCGAACGCACCCAGTGGACCGTTCCAGATCAGAGTTAGGCTTTTTGCAAAGATCTCGGTGATTGCGGCGACGCTTTCAGGGCCCGCATCCAGGATCAAACCATCCTCGGGGCATTGATCGGCGGGCAGGATCTGAGTTGGAGCGTTGGCTTCGAACTTTTCTGCCACAACAATGTCCGTCGGCAGGACGATGGTACAGCCCGAGCTTTCGGCTTTGGTCAAGATCTCGGCGGCGGTGTCTTTCATGATCCGTTCAGCCAGCGATTTGCCCACGTTCAGACCTTTGGCCACCAGGAAGGTATTGGCCATGCCGCCGCCGATGATCAGGTAGTCCACCTTGTCTATCAGGTTGCCCAGCAACTCCAGTTTGGTCGACACTTTCGCACCGCCCACAACCGCAGTCACAGGACGTTTCGGAGCGCCCAGAGCACCTTCCAGCGCCTCAAGCTCAGCCTGCATCAGTCGGCCTGCGCAAGCGGGCAAAAGCCGCGCCAGAGCTTCGGTTGAACTGTGGGCGCGGTGCGCGGCCGAGAACGCGTCATTGCAATAGACATCACCCAGCTTGGCCATGCCTGCGGCCAGATCGGTGTCGTTCTTGGTTTCGGATGCGTGAAAGCGCGTGTTTTCCAGCAGCAATACCTGACCCGGTTGCAGCGCATCGGCGGCCAGTTCAGCCTCGGTTCCGACGCAATCGGCTGCAAACAGGACCGGAGCACCAAAGGCGCTTTCCAGTGTCGGCACAAGTTGCTTGAGCGACAGGTTCTCGCGCCGCTCGCCACCCGGGCGGCCGAAATGAGCCAGAAGGATCGGCTTGCCACCAGCGGCCAGAATATCGCGCACAGTTGGCACGATCCGCTGAATTCGGGTGGCGTCGGTCACAACACCGTCAACGACAGGTACATTGATGTCCACGCGCACCAGCACGCGTTTGCCGTTCAGATCCATATCGTCCAGTGTGTTCCAGCCCATCGTGCATTCCTTCTCAGTGGCAACCGATTTAGGCGGTTCTTTTCCTGCATTTTGCCCTCAGGTCAATGCGTCACTTGGCATTCACGCGCTTGGGGCATAGGTATTTGCGCAAGACTAACGACAGGAGGGCCACATGGCCGAGATCAAAGATCCCGAAAACACAATCATCGTCGAGCTGAAGGGCGGTAACGTCGTCATCGAGCTGCTGCCGGATGTGGCACCTTTGCACAGCGCGCGGATGAAGGAACTGGCCCGTGGCGGAGAATATGACAACGTGGCCTTTCATCGTGTGATCGACGGCTTCATGGCGCAAACCGGCGACGTGCAGCATGGCGATATGGAAGACGGTTTCAACCTGCGCATGGCGGGTACTGGCGGGTCCTCGCTGCCGAACGTTCCGGCAGAGTTTTCCAAGCTGCCCCATGATCGCGGCACGTTGGGTGCTGCTCGGTCGCAGAACCCGGATTCGGCCAACTCGCAGTTCTTCATCAACTTCAATGACAACCATTTCCTGAACGGCCAGTACACCGTCTATGGCCGGGTCATCGATGGCATGGAGCATGTGGACGCGATCGTTCGGGGCGAGCCGCCTGCGAACCCGGATCGCATGATCAGCGTCAAGGTGGCCGCCGATGCATAAGCTGGCCGCAGCCTTTGCACTTCTGGCCAGCCCCGCGCTGGCCAGCGGTTTGCAGATCGACGTCGAAGGGGAAGGGGCCAATGGCACGATCTCGATCGACCTTTTCGAAGACGTTGCGCCCAAGCATGTGGAACAGATCACCGCTCTGGCTGCCGATGGCCAGTATGATGGCGTCGTGTTTCATCGCGTGATCGACGGCTTCATGGCGCAAACCGGAGATGTTCAATTCGGCGATTCCAGCGCTGGCGGATTCGACATGCGCAAAGCCGGACGCGGCGGTTCCGATCGCCCGGATCTGCCAGCCGAGTTTTCCGATGTAACCTTTGATCGGGGCGTGGTCGGCATGGCCCGCTCGAACGACCCGGATTCAGCCAATTCGCAATTCTTCATCATGTTTGAACCGGGCCCGTTTCTGGATGGCCAATATACTGTTGTTGGTCAAGTAAGCGACGGTATGGATGTCGTTGATGCGATCAAACGAGGCGCAGGTCAGAACGGTGCGATTATCGGCGCACCGGACGTGATGAAAAAAGTCACCGTCACCGAATAAACCGAAAAGCCCGACGCTATTCAGAGCGTCGGGCCTTATCTTGTCACTGGTTGCGAGAACAAGCATCAATCGTCGGGTGACATCAACTTCCAGATCACCGCGCCGATCGCTCCACCGATCAGTGGGGCCACCCAAAACAGCCAGAGCTGCGCCAGGGCTGGGCCTTCGGCAAACAAGGCCACTCCGGTAGACCGTGCAGGATTGACCGAGGTATTGGTCACAGGGATCGATACCAAATGGATCAGGGTCAGTGCCAAGCCGATGGCGATGGGGGCGAATCCGGGGGGGGCCTTTTCCGATGTTGAACCCAGAATGATCAGAATGAAGAACGCGGTCAGGACAATCTCGATCACCAGCGCCGAGGTCAGCGAATACCCTTCGGGTGAAGCTTCACCATAACCGTTGGAGGCAAACCCTCCGACACCCGAAAAATCAGGTGCGCCGCTGACGATCAGATAGAGGACAACGGCGGCGACAATTGCGCCCAAAACCTGAGCGACCCAATAGGGCAGCAGGTCTTTGGCCGGAAATCTCCCGCCGATCATCAATCCTAAACTGACAGCCGGGTTGAAGTGCCCGCCCGAGATGTGGCCCACCGTGTAGGCCATGGTCAGTACCGTCAGGCCAAAGGCGAAGGACACGCCAAGCCACCCGATGCCGACATCCGCAACACCGGCTGCCAATACTGCACTGCCGCACCCCCCAAGAACCAGCCAGAAAGTGCCGAAGAATTCGGCAAGTAATTTCGATGACATCAAAAATCCTCCACAATGTTATTAGGTTAAGTGTAATTCAAAAATTAACTTTTGTTAAATTATGGCGAACGGGGAATTTGCCGGGTGCCCTCTCATCTTAGGCAATAAGAGATTAGTGCCATCGTACGGGGTCCAGGTGAAACAGTTTTGACAACTGTTCATAGACCTCCGGATCAGAGGTGCGCAGCGCCCTGGGTCGTTCAAAAAACACTTCAACCGAAACGGCAAAAAATTCTTCATGCCCTTCCGCGCCGTAGGGATCAATCACAGTTGGGCGCCCCATTTCAACGGCCTGTACATGGGCGTCATAAGCCGTCAGAAACGCAGCCTCCCACTCTGAAAAGCTCTGGTTGCCGCTGAGTACGGGTACACCATTGGCCGAACCTGTCAGATCGTCGATCTGATGGGCGAATTCGTGAAAGACCACATTTTGCCCGTCGTGATCGTTCATCGCGCCGCGCTGGCTATGCGCCCAGGACAGGATCACAGGACCACGGTTCCAGCTTTCTCCGGTGCGTACGATCTCTTTTTCCGTGACGACATAACCGCTGTGACGGCTTTGTCTGGATTTGAAAGCACTGGGATAGATCAGGATGGTGGTCAGGTTGTCATACCAAAGATCGGTGTTCACGACCAACAGACAGGCCTGCGCGGCGATGGACATTTGCATGTCTTCGGTAACGTCCAGACCGTCGCAGCCGATGAACTCAACCTGGTCCATGAACAGGTTGACCTTGCCCTCAAGCTTTGCGCGCAAATCTTGCGGCAGTTTCCGCAAGATCGGCACCTGAGCGTCGATAAGGTGCCGTTGCTGATCGGTCAACGGCGCGGACAACAAGGCGCGGCGCGCCTGCTGTTTCGACCAAAAGTAATAAGTCACACCTCCAGCGATCAGCGCAAGAAGTGTCAGGAATACCAACATGGCCCGACCCTAGCGCGATCCCTGCGGGATCAAAACCAGTTTCCCGGGCAAGCAATTGCCAAAAAAAAAGACGCCGCTGGTTTCCCTGCGGCGTCTCGGTTCTGACTTGAGAGTCAGGATTATTGTTTGACGTCTGCTGCCGGGTTCGATCCGGCCTTGGCGCTGCGACCGGGGTTAAGCGGATCGTCCTGACGCTGCACGGAACCTTCGAAATGCGCGCCGCTTTCGATCGCGATGGTCTTGTGGATGATGTCGCCCTCGACGCGTGCGGTCGAAGTCAGGCGCACCTTCAGGCCACGTACGCGGCCCACGATACGTCCGTTGATGACGACGTCATCTGCTGTGACTTCACCTTTGATCGTCGCCGACTCACCAATGGTCAGCAGATGGGCACGAATGTCGCCCTCCACGGTGCCTTCCACCTGAATGTCACCAGAGGTCTTGATGTTGCCGGTGATGTGCAGGTCCGAGGACAGAACCGACGCAGGCGGCTTTGGCTTGGGTGCAGTGGCAGGTTTCGACTCTGTCGGTGCAGGTGCCGCTGGGGTCGCCGATGCGGCAGGTTTGGCCGCCTCAGGTGCCTTGGATGCGGGTTCGTTGATTTTGCTTTTAGAAAACATTTCTCGCAGCCTTAATGTAAGTCATTGGATTTCTTGGCACACCGTCGACGCGAACCTCATAGTGCAGATGCGTGCCGGTAGACCGTCCGGTGCTACCCATATCAGCAATATGATCCCCGCGCGAGACCCTTTGGCCAACCTTCACGTTGATCTTGGTGTTATGAGCGTAAAGTGTCTCAACTCCAAACGCGTGCTTGATCTTCACAAGCCGTCCGAAACCCGATTGCCAGCCTGCGTGAGTGACCACGCCATCCGCAGTTGCAAAGATATCAGTGCCGTGCGCACCAGCAAAATCCGCGCCGTTATGCATACGGCGACCGCCGGATTTGGGGTCGCGACGTGTGCCAAACCCGCTGGTGTATCGAACCGCGCTGTGGACCGGACTGGCGAAGGGGGCCTTTTCCGCAGCAATCCGGTACAGGTTCAGCTGATCCATCTGTTGAAGCAATATGTTCGCGCGGGCTTCTTCGGCGGACAGCTCGTCCTCCTCGCCACGCGTGCTAAGGGATAAAGGGGTCAGCGGACCGCCCATACCGCTATATCCGCGCCGGACCTCTTCAATGATGCGATCGGTGGGCATTCCCGCCTGGCGGAACATCTTGTCCAGTGGCTCGACCGAGATCACCATGGCTTCTTCCAACTGGCGGAAAATCTCGTCGCTGCGCTCTTGCATCAGACGGATTTCCAGCTCCAGTTCGTCCCTCTGAACCAATGCATCTTGCGCGTCCGAAGCGATTTGGTCGCGTTCTTCGGCAGTGCGGGCCAGTGCATCGGTCATGAAGGCCATTTGCACCGGGGCGGTGGAGGCCGTCATGTACATGTCGGTGTCACTGGTTTCCTGTTTCAGGTTTGCCAGTTCCGTCCGTGCCTCTTCCCGCTGCTTCATCGTGCTGCGCAGCGTCGTCTGGATGACTTCGATGCCGGTCTCAAGTTCGCGACGACGGTTTTCCGACGCCAGCAACTCGGACTGCATCGCGGAAATCTGTTCCAGTGCAGCGTTAAAGCGGTCTTGCGCCGCCAAAGCTTCTTGAGCGCGTGCGTCCCTTTCGGCTGACAGGATATTCAGGCGTTCCTGATAAGTAGCCTGATCGCGCTTGGCCTGTTCCCTGAAGTTGCCCGACCCGATGCTGTCCATCAGCAGAATGGCCGTCGCAATCACCGCCCAACCGACCATCACCGAAACACCAGCGACAGCTATCACCTGCGTTTCCGAGCTGAGCCGGATAAAACGCGTGTCTTTGTCGGATTTCAGAAAAACCCGGCGTTCCGGGAAGCGCCGTTCAAGCAGCGAGTGAAACTTTATTGCCAGACGTGTTCGCACGCGTCTTACCTCTCATCCCCAAGATCGGGACCGGTCATGAGTGCCTGCCGTCCCTTGGGCCGATTGCATAAACGGACGCTCGCGTTCGGGCAAGTTTGTTGACCTGTCTGCGTCAAACAGCGCAAGAATCCCCCGAAGATCGGCGGGAATTTGCCGAAAATGACAGAGAAGTGTCAGTTTGTGATTTCGCCGGGCGCGGGCAGGTCTTCGGTCAGTGGCCAATAGAAATCGGGGGGCAGGCCAGCCTCTGCACGTTTTTCCTCGTTAAAGGGCGGCTTCAGCACACCGTGAAAATAGCGCCGGACCAGCGCGTGAAACACATCTTTAGGATCGGCATTTTCGCGACCACACAGGAAATGGAACCACTTGGACCCATAGGCGACGTGACCGACTTCCTCTGCATAGATCACCTCTAGCGCCGCGATAGCTTGGTCTGCCTTGGCCTTGCGGAAGATCTCAATCATGCCGGGGGTAACATCCAGCCCGCGTGCTTCAAGCACCATTGGAACAACGGCCAGCCGCCCCATCAAATCTTCGGCTGTATCCTCGGCGGCCCGCCACATGCCGGCATGGGCGGGCAGGGCGCCGTAATGGCTGCCCATTTGCTCCAGGCAATCGCAGATCATTTCGAAATGGCGCGATTCCTCTTCGGCGCATTTCACCCAGTCATCGTAAAAGCCGATCGGCATGGGCACATGCCCGAACCGCGCGATGATGTCCCAGTGCAGATCAACCGCGTTCAATTCGATATGCGCCACAGCGTGCAATAGGGCTATGCGCCCTGCCTCGGTCCCCGGTTTCCGCTTTGGCACTTCACGGGGTGACAGAAGCTCGGGCTTATCCGGGCGGGCGGGGTTCAGGGGCGGAGTAGCTGTACCGATCTCGATTGCGCCGGCGTCGCTCTTGCGGGCTGCGAACCATGCGGCTGCGTGGGCCTTGGACAGGGCGGTCTTGGCCCGCCCGTCCGCTGTTGTCAGAACCTCTGTCGCCATCTGTGTCAGTGTCTTGGTCACGGGGGTCGCTCCGCCTCAGTCGTGTCGAGGCGGGTGATAAACCGGATGGCATGACAGGTCGAGGGGGGCTTACAAAGCTTTCACCGCATCGAGCACCTCGTCCACGTGACCGGGCACTTTGACCTTGCGCCAGATTTTGGCAATACGACCATCGGCATCAATCACAAAGGTCGAGCGTTCGATGCCCATCGACTTTCGGCCATACATGTTCTTTTCCACCCAAACACCGTAGTCCTCGCAAACGGTCGAGTTTTCATCCGACAGAAGCGGCGTGGTCAGCCCGTGTTTCGCAACAAATTTGTCATGCTTGGCGATGCTGTCGCGCGAGATGCCGAAAACTTGAGCGCCTGCATCCGCAAAGGCCTGAAGTTGCTCCGAGAAACCGATGGATTCCTTGGTGCAGCCCGGCGTATCATCGCGGGGATAGAAGAACAAAACCACAGTGCCACCGCGCAGTGCCGAAAGCGTCACCTCGCCGGCGCCGTCGCGCGGCAAAGTGAAGTCGGGGGCCATGTCTGAAATGTCGGGCATTGGAAACTCCGCTAAAGGTTTTTAAAGGCTGCCTGATATCATAGGGCAACACGTGCGGGTTGGAAGGCGTGGATAGCAAATTGAAGCAGCATGACGGCGACGAACTAAACGAACCGGATCAACCGGTGCGTCGTCGGTCGCGTCGGCGCGCAGCCGGTCTTTGGGCCATGCGTGGTGTCATCATACTTGTGCTGCTGGCGATGTTCACTGGCTTCATGGTGGTGGGGCAAAGGATGCACGCGCCCGCCTGGCTAAGAGACAGGGTCGAGGCCCGGCTGGAACAGGCGCTGGGGGGGCTGCAAATCCACTTTGGTGATGTCAGTTTCATCATTCACGAAGGCTGGCGGCCTCGGCTGCGCCTGACCGACGTTGCCATCAGCGACGCGGCGGGCCAGCAGATTGCGCAGGTCTCGGACATGCGCGCCAGCCTTGCCATGCGCCCGTTGTTGCGTGGACATGTCCGCCCGAAACGCATCATCCTCAGCGGAGCGCAGATCGCCCTGACCCGAGACACGGATGGCGCGCTGACCCTGACGGTGGGGTCGGACAGCGCACCGGTGCAAGAGGCACCGAACCTGGCAGAGTTGATCGAGGCATCCGATCAGGTGTTCCTGTCTCCGGCCCTGTCTGCACTGACTTCGATCGAACTGGATGCGATCACGCTGGATTACAGTGATTTGCGACAGGGGCGATCATGGGTGCTGGATGGTGGCCATATTCAGGCCAACCGCAGTGACAACGAAGTGCGACTGGCCACCGGGTTTTCGGTTCTTTCGGGGCGGGATTACGTCAGCGCCATCGAGGCCAATTACACCAGCGTCCTGGGCACCCCCGCCGCGAGTTTTGGAATCTCGGTCTCGGACCTGCCCGCCGAAGACATTGCCGGTCAAAGCCCTGTATTGGCATGGCTGCAGGTCTTGCGGGCGCCGATCTCGGGCGCGTTGCGGGGCAGTATCGACGATAGCGGTGCCATCGGAACGGGCTTTGCAACGCTCAATCTTGGCGCCGGGGCCGTGCAGCCCAACCCCAAAACGCGCCCGGTGCCGTTTGAATCTGCCCGCACTTATTTTACCTATGACCCAAAATCGCAGATGCTGGATTTTAACGACGTCTCGGTGGTTTCGGCCTGGGGCGAAGTGCAGGCGGACGGCAAGGCGTTCCTGCAAGGGGTGGAAGAAGGCGTTCTGGATAGTTTGACCGCGCAGATGCGCCTGTCCGGGATCAATGTGAACCCGGCCAACCTGTTTCCGGAACCAATTCAGCTGTCCCGCGCCAGCCTGGATTTCAAAATGGAATTGGACCCGTTCAGGTTGCAGCTGGGGCAGGTTACTGTCGAAGATCCAGATCACATCGTGCGCGCTTTTGGGGTGCTGAGCGGCAGGCCCGATGGCTGGGCCGTAGAGCTTGATGCCCATCTGGATCAGATGACCTCTGACAAGGTTCTCAGCTACTGGCCCGAGCTTTTGGCACCGAAACCGCGCGAGTGGGTCACGAAGAACCTTTACGAAGGCGTTCTGTCGGACATGGATTTCGCGCTGCGGCTCGAGCCCCGATCGAAGCCCGATCTGTATTTGGACTTCGGATTCGAGAAAGCCAAGATCCAGTTCGTTAAAACCCTGCCGCCGATCGAAAGCGCCCAAGGGCAGGCCAGCCTGATTAATCGGCGCTTTACCGTCACCGCGCAAAAGGGAGAGGTGATTGCGGACGAAGGTGGGGCCGTGGATGCCGCGGGCACGTCTTTCATCATTCCCGATACGGATATCAAGAAATCCGCACCTGGAATTGTGCGCATCCAGGCCAAGGGCAGTGTGACGGCTGCACTGTCCCTGTTGGACCGGCCCCCGCTTGAATTGCTGACCAAAGCGGGATTGCCCGTCGATGTTGCCAATGGAACGGCCTCGCTGGTCGGTACCCTGTCCTTGCCGCTGAAAAAGGGGCTGAAGTTTCAGGACACGACGTTTCACTTCGATGGCACGCTGGCCAACCTGTTCAGTGATCGTTTGGTGCCGGGGTTCACGGTCAGCGCTGCATTGCTGGACCTGTCCGGCAACCAGTCGGGTGTTCAGATACAGGGACAGGGGCAATTTGGAGATGTGCCGCTTGAGGCACTTTGGCGGCAACCGATTGATGGCGAAAATGCTCAGCGCAGCACGCTGATCGGCCAGATCGATCTGTCCCCACGCTTGATGGATGAAATCGGGGCTGGTTTGCCTCCGGGAATGCTGACCGGGTCTGGTGTTGCAAATCTCACTCTGGGTCTTGGTGCGGACCTTCCCCCCAAGCTGTCAGTGGAATCGAACCTTCAAGGCGTTTCGCTGGCGATCCCGGAATTGGGCTGGCGGAAGGGGGCTAACACGACGGGCTCGCTGACCGCAGAAGCGACGTTGGGCAAGCAACTGAAGGTCGACAGCCTGCGCATCGAGGGCGCTGGCTTACGTACAAGCGCATCGATGACCTTTCACGAGAATGGCGATTTCGACCGCATAAGGTTCAGCTCATTCGATCTTGGGAATTGGCTGGCAGTTCCGGCCGAGATGATCGGGCGCGGGAATGCCGTTCCGGACATTCGTGTTCTCGGCGGTGTGCTGGATATGGGCAAGGCGACGTTCGGCGAAAGCAGCGGTGGCGGTGCAGGGCCCAAACTGGAAGTGGCACTTGATCGTTTGCAAGTGACCGAAACAGTTGCGCTGACGGGTTTCAAGGGCACGTTTCAGACAACCGGCGGGGTGAACGGAGGGTTTACCGCTCAGGTCAATGGCGGGGCATCGGTTGCCGGCCAGGTGAGCCCACGCGGAAACCGTAGCGCGGTAACACTTTCGTCGAAAGATGCGGGAGCCGTGTTGCGCTCTGCCGAGGTGCTGACCCAAGCACGCGGTGGTGACATGACCCTCAATCTCGAGCCGGTTGCCGGACCCGGCAGCTACGACGTCATCCTGAAAATCGTCAATACACGCATCACCGATGCTCCGGCCATGGCGGCCTTGCTGAATGCGATCAGCCTTGTTGGCCTGCTGGACGAGATGGCAGGGCAGGGCATCTTTTTCTCGGCGATCGACAGCCGCATGAGGATTACGCCAACAGAAATCAAAGTTCTCAATGGCAGCGCCGTCGGGCCGTCAATGGGCCTGTCATTTGATGGCACCATCGACACGGTGAATGAGAGGCTGAACCTGCGTGGGGCTATATCGCCGATTTACTTGCTGAATGCTGTGGGCAGTGTTTTCACCCGAAAAGGCGAAGGGGTTTTTGGTTTCAACTACACCCTCACAGGGCCGCTTGCGTCTCCGAAAGTCTCGGTCAACCCTCTGTCCGGTCTGGCTCCGCTTTTCCTGCGTGATCTGCTGCGCCAGCCCGCGCCAAAAGTGTCGGATGGCCCAAACGCAACGCCGCAATTACCGGATGAGCCCAAGCAGCCCTTTGGGTCACCCCCCAGCGACCGCTGACAGGATATGGCCGAATCTCTTGTGGGGATGTAAGGCGCGGGCATGAAACTCAGCGATTTTGATTTCCATCTGCCCGAAGACCTGATTGCCACGCGGCCAGCCAGCCCGCGTTCTTCTGCGCGTTTGCTGGTGGCGCAGGGGAATGAGACGACGGACAGCCGTGTGTTCAACTTGCCTGATTTTCTGCAACCAGGCGATCGGCTGGTTCTGAACGACACGCGCGTTATTCCGGCACGGCTGAATGGCCGTCGCCACCGGGACAGCGCCCAAGGTCCGGTGTCTGCCGGGGTCGAAGCGACTTTGCTGGATCCGCAGGCTGACGGCACTTGGTCGGCACTGATCAAGCCCTTGAAAAAAGTGAAGATTGGGGAAGAGATTGTCTTCTCGGACGATTTGAGCGCTACGCTGGATCGGGTCGAGGACGGGCAGGCCCATCTGCGGTTTAACCTGAGTGGCGAAGATTTCGATGCCGCATTGGAGCAGGCCGGCGCGATGCCTCTGCCCCCTTACATCGCGGCCAAACGCCCGGCGGACGAGCAGGACAAAACCGATTATCAAACCATCTGGGCGCGTAACTCCGGCGCCGTCGCGGCCCCGACCGCATCGCTGCATTTCGATGATGCGCTCATGCAGGCATTGGCCGAGCGTGGCGTGAGTTTTACCCATGTGACTCTGCATGTTGGTGCAGGGACCTTCCTGCCGGTCAAGGTCGAGGACGTGACGACCCACAAGATGCACGCGGAATGGGGGCAGGTCAGCCCCACGGCGGCCGCCGAGATTCAGGCGACCAAAGATGCAGGTGGGCGTGTGATCCCGGTGGGCACCACGGCCTTGAGGTTGATCGAAAGTGCTGCGCGCTCCGGCAGGATTCAGCCATGGGAAGGGGGCACGGATATCTTCATCTATCCGGGCTTCCAATTCCACGTCACTGATGCGCTCGTGACCAATTTTCACCTGCCAAAATCAACGCTGTTGATGCTTGTCTCGGCACTGATGGGGCAAGATCGGATGCTGCGGGTGTATGAACACGCGATCGCACAGAGCTATCGTTTCTTTTCTTACGGCGACGCGTCGCTTTTGATCCCGTGAACGGCGTTGATTTGGTATCAATACCGCACGATGTCGTAGACAAGCGCGACAGTCGTAGGCATTGGTCGCACGAAGACTCGCAAGTTTCGGAAGCATAAGTCGGAGACCCCAATGATTCAGGTCCTTTCCAGCGCGTGGGCGTTGCTGCTCGGCATGGGGTTGCTGATGGTCGGAAACGGCCTTCAAGGCACGCTTCTGGGTGTCCGTGGTGAGATCGAAGGCTTTTCGACTCTACAAATGTCCTTTGTGATGTCAGCCTACTTTGTCGGCTTTCTGGGCGGCTCACGTCTTGCGCCGGAAATGATCAGGCGCGTTGGGCATGTGCGGGTCTTCGCGGCGCTGGCGTCTTTTATTTCTGCTGTCATGATCATGTACCCGATGATGACCAACCCAATCGCTTGGGTTTTGGGGCGTGTGATCATCGGGTTTTGTTTCTCCGGCGTGTATGTCACCGCAGAAAGCTGGCTCAACAACGCAGCGAACAATGAAAATCGAGGACAGGCATTGTCCCTTTATATGATCGTTCAGATGTCAGGGATCATCGGCGCCCAAGCCCTATTCCTTGTGGGCGATCCGGCGGGTTATGAGACCTTCGTAATCGCCTCAATCCTCGTTTCTGTGTCTTTTGCCCCGATTTTGCTGTCTATTTCACCGACACCGGCCTTTGATACCACCAAACCTATGACCTTGCGCGAGTTGATGAACAAATCGCCGCTGGGATGTGTTGGCTTGTTCCTTCTGGGCGGAGTATTCTCTGCTCAATTTGGTATGTCAGCGGTATACGGCGCGCAGGCAGGGCTGAGCTTGGTTGAGATTTCGATCTTCGTTGCCGCGTTCTACATCGGCGCAGTTGTTTTGCAGTATCCGCTAGGTTGGTTTTCCGATCGTATGGATCGGCGTTTATTGATCCTTTTGGTATCGGCGTCAGGGGCAGTCGCATCCCTTTCGGGAATGCTCTACGGGGTAACTTTTGAAATCCTGCTTGTATCGGCGTTTTTCATCGGGGGAATGTCCAACCCTTTGTATTCATTGCTTATTGCACACACCAATGACTTCCTTGATCATGAGGATATGGCGGCGGCATCCGGCGGTCTGGTTTTCATTAACGGGCTGGGTGCCATCGCTGGTCCACTGATCACCGGTTGGTTGATGGGAAAGGCTGTATTCGGCCCGCCAGGCTTTTTCCTCATCATTGCGGTGCTGCTATTCTTTCTGGCCGTTTATGCCGCGTACCGGATGACGCAGCGTGCGGCGATCCCAGTGGACGAAACTGGCACCATGTCGCCCATGTATCCGACCGCCTCGCCTGTTGCTCTTGAGGTTGCGCAGGAGGTTGCGATCGAAGCAGCCGAGGCCGAAGTCGAAGAAGCCGCGCAAGAAACTGCTTAAGACACGGATTTATGTCGACTATGTTGCAATATGTTACTGTAACAGTTCTGTAAAACGGACTTAAATGACGTTACGTCCCGGATGTGGGCACAAGACGGAGTTTAAGGCAATGGCAACGCCTGAAGAAGTATTGAGTTTTTGGTTAGATAAAGTTGGCCCAAAGGGCTGGTATATTCAGGATGACGCGCTGGACGCAGAGATCCGCGAACGTTTCTTATCCACTTGGGAGGCTGCGGCCGAGGGAAAGTTTTCACTCTGGCTCACGTATCCCAGCGGTGCACTGGCTTATGTTATTCTGACAGACCAGTTTTCACGTAACATGTTCCGAGGTCAGGCGCGTGCTTTCGCGACGGACAAGGCGGCTTTGGCGGCAGCGAAATGCGCGGTTGACAAAGGTTGGGACAAAAAGATCGACGAACCGGCGCGGCAGTTCTTTTACCTGCCGATGATGCACTCGGAAAACCTGTGCGATCAGGAACGCTGTGTGCGGCTGATCTGTGAAAACCTCAGCCGTGACACAAGCAACCTGCTACACGCACGGGCCCATCGCGAAGTCATCCGCAAGTTTGGCCGGTTCCCCTATCGGAACGAAGCGCTGTCGCGCAATTCGACGCCGCACGAAGTCGAGTATGTCGATATGGGCGGATACGGTGCAACCGTGCGCGAGCTTCAGGCGGCTGTCTGAGCGTACCGAAACTGGTTGAGAGGCCGCGCGCAAATGGCGCGGCTCGGGCTTACGAGCCCGGTTCACAACCTTTGAACTCCAAAATGCGCGCGGATACGACGTCCGCGCCGTTTTCGATTGTCTGAGCGATCAGAACCTGAGGCTCATCTGCCAGATTTATCAACCGTTCCTGTACTGCCTGCAGCTTTTTGTCCAAGCTGTTCAGCCGGGCCAGGGTTGACCTGATGTCCTGTGCAACTTGGCTATTTGCACCGGCAGGGGCTTCCAGTGACAGCGCAGACAAGTCTTCGCGCAATGCAGCAAGCTCTGTTCGAATGCCTTTCGTCTCGTCCCGGATCGGGGCAACGGCCTGCACGGTTTCGGAAAACTCTGCTGTAATGCTCTCAACCTTTGACGCAAGCTGCCAGCCCAGAAACAGGCACAGCGCCACAAGGATTAATGTAGCGTTGAGCAGAGCAAGCAGCAGGTCTTTGAGTGTTTTCGCCATGGTCAACCTCTTGAATGTCTTTTGATAAGAAATGCTCGAACAGTGTCGGCGGTTCTGTTCTAGCCAGAGCCGGGCCTTGGGTATAGGCTGAAATCCATGTCTTCAGATATTGCTTACCCTGCGTCGCATTTGTCGCGGGGAGGTCCTGTTGATGTGTTTCGAAAAGTAGTTTAATGGTAAACTAATTTCTCAACACCTGCGCCGAGAGGGACACATGGCTGCACAATCTTATGATCTGATCGTAATCGGGGCTGGCCCCGGCGGCTATGTCGCTGCAATCCGTGCCGCCCAGTTGGGTCTGAAAACCGTTGTTGTCGAACGCGAGCATCTGGGTGGCATCTGCCTGAACTGGGGCTGTATCCCGACCAAGGCGCTATTGCGATCGTCCGAGGTGTTTCATCTGATGGAACGCGCCAAGGACTTTGGCTTGAAGGCCGATAAGATCGGCTACGATCTGGACGCGGTGGTCAAAAGATCGCGGGGCGTGGCCGGGCAACTCTCGGGCGGGATTGGCCATCTGCTGAAGAAGAACAAGGTCGCTGTTGTGATGGGCGAGGCCACAATTCCGGCCAAGGGCAAGGTAAGCGTCAAGACCGACAAGGGCACCGAAGAACTCACCGCCAAGAACATCATTCTGGCGACCGGTGCTCGCGCAAGGGAATTGCCGGGGCTTGAGGCGGATGGTGATCTGGTGTGGACCTATAAACATGCGTTGCAACCGCCGCGGATGCCGAAGAAACTGCTGGTCATCGGTTCAGGCGCGATCGGCATCGAATTTGCCAGCTTCTACAACACGCTGGGCGCAGATACGACCGTGGTCGAAGTGATGGACCGGGTGCTGCCCGTAGAAGATGCCGAGATCAGCGCATTGGCGAAAAAGGCGTTCACCAAGCAAGGCATGACCATCATGGAAAAAGCCATGGTCAAACAACTGGAGCGCGGCAAAGGCAAGGTGACGGCTCATATTGAGGTCAAGGGCAAGGTTGAGAAGCACGATTTTGACACCGTGATCTCGGCCGTTGGCATTGTCGGCAATGTCGAGAACCTTGGGCTCGAAGCTTTGGGGGTCAAGATCGATCGGACCCATGTTGTGACGGATGCATATTGCCGCACCGGTGTCGAAGGTTTGTATGCAATCGGTGACATCGCGGGCGCGCCCTGGCTGGCACACAAGGCCAGCCACGAAGGCGTCATGGTCGCGGACCTGATCGCGGGTCAACATGCGCATCCGGTCAAACCCGAGAGCATTGCGGGATGCACCTACTGCCAGCCTCAGGTGGCATCCGTGGGATACACCGAAGCCAAAGCCAAAGAGCTGGGGTATGACATCAAAGTCGGTCGCTTCCCCTTCATCGGCAACGGCAAGGCGATTGCTCTGGGCGAGCCGGAAGGTCTGATCAAGACAGTCTTTGATGCCAAGACGGGAGAGCTGCTTGGCGCACATATGATTGGCGCGGAAGTGACGGAACTGATTCAGGGATATGTCGTAGGTCGCCAGTTGGAGACAACAGAGGAGGACCTGATGAACACCGTTTTCCCACACCCAACCTTGTCAGAGATGATGCATGAAAGCGTGCTTGATGCGTATGATCGCGTGATCCACATGTAAGGAAAGGGGGCTCTGCCCCCGCCGCGGCAAGCCGCGACTCCCCCGAGATATTTATAGCCAGATGAAGCAGGGGATCCGTACTTCATCTGGCCGAAAATATCCCGGAGCGCGAGGCAGAGCCTCGCAAAAACCCCCGTCTATTTGTTCAAAGCGTCCAGAATACGGGCCCAGGAGCGGATGCCCTTGTGGAAGCTTTTGACGTCATATTTCTCATTCGGAGAATGGATGGCATCATCGTCGTTTGCATAGCCAACCAGCATCGAATCAAGCCCCAGTACGGTGTTGAAATACCCGACGACAGGAATTGACCCGCCCATCCCGGTAAAGACGGCCTCGCGATCCCATTCGTCTGAAAGTGCGGCGCGCGCGGCTTCGAATTCAGGGCGGTTGATGTTCATGACCGAAGCGGGAGAGCCTTCTAGGTCGTTGTCCCAGACCACTTTGGCGTCCGGAGACAAGCGCTCCTCCACATGTTTGCGAATTTTTGTACGCAGTGCATCGGGGTCCATGTCCCCCACGAGGCGGCAGGTGATTTTACAATGCGCTTCCGATGGAATCACGGTTTTCGAGCCCGCTCCATTGTAGCCGCCCCACAGGCCGTTCACCTCAAGCGTTGGGCGCGCCCATTGCTGTTCGAGTGTCGAATACCCCTTTTCGCCATGTGGCTGGGTATAACCGACCGAATTCAGGTAGTCTGCTTCGTCGAAACCGCAGTTTTGCCATTGTCGCAATTGGTCATCAGGCACTTCGTGGACGCCTTCGTAAAAGCCCTCAACCGCAACGCGCCCGGTTTCGTCATCGTAGAACGAGGCGACGATTTTTGACATCTCACGCAACGGGTTCAGGCCAGGACCGCCGTAATGGCCGGAATGCAGATCGATGCGGGGCCCTATGATGGTGAACTCATCCTTCAGCATTCCGCGAAGTTGGGCGGCAATGGATGGAACCCCGCGCGATACCATCGAGGTGTCGCAGACCAGTGCCAGGTCCGCTTTGAGCTCGGCCGCGTTTTCCTCGAGGAACGGGACCAGTGACGGAGAGCCCGATTCCTCCTCGCCCTCAAAGAAGAAGGTGATGCGGCAGGGCAGGGATCCGTTCACAGCCTTCCAGGCGCGGCAGGCTTCGACAAAGGTCATCAGTTGCCCTTTGTCGTCCGATGCGCCGCGCCCGCGGATGACAGGTCCGTGTGCGGTGTCTTCGATGGCAGGATCGAAGGGCGCGCTGGTCCACAGATTCAGCGGATCGACTGGCTGCACATCATAATGGCCGTAAAACAGGATATGAGGGGCGTCCGGGTCTTCCCCCACATGACCGACAACCATGGGGTGGCCCGGAGTTTCCCGTTTTTCCGCGTCAATTCCGATACTGCGCAGATCGGTGACCAGCCAATCGGCGGCGCGGCTGACCTCGTCTTTAAATGCGGGATCGGTCGAAATGGACTGGATCCGCAGCAACTCCATCAGGCGGTCGATCGAGGCGTTAAGATCATCGTCAATCCGGTTCAGCACGGTGTCTAGCGGCATAGGGGGCTCCTGCTTTTCTAGGTTTGGCGAACCCTAACAGCGTGATCAGCGCCGTCCAGAGTGGTTGCAGGGAAAACCACAGCTATCGAGCGAAGTATTGTAACAAAGCGGTGCCTGCGTCGTTTCCACGCGTTCGATGGCCGTAACAATACTTGTCGTAGAAGGCGCAACCTTCTATTTGATGCAAATCAAAGTTGGGTTCACATGTTCGGCTGTAACCAGCTGTATAAAGGAACACAAAGCCGCCAAAGCAGGGTACACTGTATAAGTGGCAGACTATTTGCCCAGGGGAAACCGATATTGGGCGCTCAAGGAGGGTCCGTTGGACTATACTGCTCAGCTCGATTCAGCGATTGCCAGGCTGCATGATGAAGGACGTTACCGGACCTTTATCGACATCGAACGTCGCAATGGACATTTCCCACATGCGGTGCGCACGCGCCCGGATGGGTCGCAGCAGAACATCACTGTATGGTGCGGCAACGACTACTTGGGCATGGGGCAGCATCCGGTTGTTCTGAATGCCATGCACGAGGCTGTTGACGCCGCAGGCGCAGGCTCGGGCGGTACGCGCAACATCTCTGGCACCACGGTCTACCACAAAAGGCTTGAGGCCGAGCTGGCTGATCTGCACGGCAAAGAAGCCGCGCTGCTGTTCACCAGCGCGTATATTGCCAATGATGCGACGCTCAGCACGCTGCCCAAACTGTTTCCCGGCCTGATTATCTATTCCGACGCGCTGAACCATGCCTCGATGATCGAAGGTGTGCGCCGCAACGGCGGTGCCAAGCGTATCTTCCGGCACAATGACGTGGCGCATCTGCGCGAGCTGCTTGAAGCAGACGATCCGCAGGCGCCCAAGCTGATCGCTTTCGAGTCGGTCTATTCGATGGATGGGGATTTTGGCCCGATCGAAGAGATCTGCGATCTGGCGGATGAATTTGGCGCGCTGACCTACATCGACGAAGTGCACGCGGTCGGCATGTACGGCCCACGTGGTGGCGGCCTGACCGAGCGGGATCGTCTGGCCCATCGGATCGACATTATCAACGGCACTCTGGCCAAGGCGTACGGCGTGATGGGCGGCTATATCGCGGCCAGCGCCAAGATGTGTGACGCCGTGCGCTCTTACGCGCCGGGCTTCATCTTTACCACATCGCTACCGCCTGCTGTTGCAGCTGGGGCTGTTGCTTCGGTTGCTCATCTAAAGACCGCGCAGGATCTACGCGATCAGCATCAGACCCAGGCAAAGATCCTCAAGCTGCGGCTGAAGGGGATGGGTCTGCCATTGATCGATCACGGCAGTCACATCGTGCCCGTGATCGTCGGAAACCCTGTGCACACCAAAAAGCTCAGTGACATGCTGCTGGACGATTATGGCATTTACGTGCAACCGATCAATTTCCCGACCGTCCCGCGCGGAACCGAAAGGCTTCGTTTTACCCCGTCTCCGGTGCATGGACCCGACGAAATGAACCGTTTGGTGCAGGCGATGGACGAACTTTGGTCACATTGTGCGCTAAATCGCGCCGAACTTGCCGGATAACCTCACGCCAAAGTGTGCAACGAGTTTGCCGCGTGTTAAGCTTACGCTAACAAAATAAGCAGACGAATCATTGTTGAGATGATTCGTTGCTAACGCGAAATACGCGACAGGCAGAATGGGGCAGCAGGGATGATTGGGCGCAGATCACAGCGCAATTCCGAAGAGGACGTGGATGTCAGACCAAAAGGGTTTGACGATTACGAGATTCGTCTAGGCGACAAGATGCGCGGCGAACGCGCAACGATGGGCAAATCTCTTTTGGACGTTCAACGCGAGCTGCGGATCAAAGCCAACTACATTGCTGCAATTGAAAACGCCGATCCCGATGCGTTTGACACACCCGGCTTCATAGCCGGGTATGTGCGTTCTTATGCGCGGTATCTGGGTATGAACCCGGATGACACCTTTGCAACCTTCTGTATGGAAAGCGGGTTTGAGGTGGCGCACGGCATGTCGGCCGAGGCGTCCGTGGTTCGCAAACCCACTGGTGGACTGCCAGCGCGTGGTCCGATGGGGCGCGATCCGTTTATCTCGCCCAACACGCCCTTCATTCCGGGCAAAGAACCCCTGGTCAGTCAGATTGAACCGCGCGCCATCGGCTCATCGCTGGTGTTGTTGGCGGTGATTGGCGGTATCGGCTATGGCGGCTGGGCTGTTTTGAACAAGATTCAGCAGGTTCAGGTCAGCCCAGTCGAACAGGCACCGGTGGTCCTGTCGGATCTCGATCCGCTTGATGCGGCGCGCAGCAGTGCTGCTGATGCCGAAGTGGAAACTGCGAGCACCGAAGCATTGGATCGTCTTTATCGTCCTCAGGCGCTGGACGTACCGGTTCTGGTGGCCCGTGATGCACCGATATCCACTCTTGATCCACGCGAGGTGGGTACCTTCCGTCCACCGGAATTGCCAAAGTTCGAAGTGGCTGAGTTCCACACAGTTGAACGTCCGGCGCTGCCGCAGGTGGTCGAACAGATCGACACAATGCTCAAGATCGTGGCCGTTGACCCCGCTTGGATGCGTGTGACGGCTGCGGATGGCAGCGTCATTTTCGAAGGCACGCTGGGCACGGTTGAGCAGGGTAGCGTATTTGAAGTGCCGCTGACCGAAGAGCCGCCGTCATTGCGTGCGGGCGCATCCGGGTCGGTTTATTTCTCGATGAATGGCGAACATTACGGCCCAGCGGGCGCACCGGGCACCGTTGCCAAAGGGGTTGTCCTGTCGAAAGACGCGGTATCCGAGACCTATGCGGTGGCCGATCTTGAGGCAGAGCAGAACAGCGCGCTCAAGCAACTGGTGGCGGAACTCCAGACCGAGGCGACAGAAGCGCCCGCCGAGTGATCTAGCCATTGCGATAACCCGGTTGCCGAACTATCTACTGTCGCAACTCAGGCAGATGCGGATCCGTCCTTATGTCCCTCAATCACGTACGTCCCTGGCGCGACATATACCGTCGCAAATCCCGTCAAATCATGGTCGGCAATGTCCCTGTTGGGGGTGATGCGCCCATTGCGGTGCAGACCATGACCAACACGCTGACCACCGATGTGGCAGGCACCGTGGCGCAGGTTCAGGCGGCGGCTGAGGCGGGCGCGGATATCGTGCGCGTTTCGGTCCCGGATGAGGCATCGTCCAAAGCGCTGAAAGAGATCGTGCGCGAAAGTCCGGTGCCAATCGTGGCAGATATTCACTTTCACTATCGCCGTGGCATCGAAGCCGCTGAGGCGGGGGCAGCCTGCCTTCGCATCAATCCGGGTAATATCGGGGATGAAACCCGCGTGAAAGAGGTCATCCAGGCCGCGCGCGATCACAACTGTTCGATCCGTATCGGGGTCAACGCGGGGTCACTGGAAAAGCATCTGCTTGAGAAATACGGCGAGCCGTGCCCCGAGGCGATGGTCGAAAGCGGGCTGGAACATATCCGCATCCTGCAGGACAACGACTTTCACGAGTTCAAGATCAGCGTGAAGGCCAGCGACGTTTTCCTGTCAGCCGCTGCTTATCAGGGCATTGCCGAAGCGACGGACGCACCGATCCATCTGGGCATCACCGAAGCCGGAGGGTTGGTCAGCGGCACCATCAAATCCGCCATCGGTTTGGGCAACCTGTTGTGGATGGGGATCGGTGACACGATCCGTGTCAGCCTGTCCGCAGATCCAGTGGAAGAGGTGAAGGTCGGGTTCGAAATCCTCAAGTCGCTGGGGCTTCGTCATCGCGGCGTGAACATAATCTCATGCCCGTCCTGCGCGCGGCAAGGCTTCGACGTCATAAAAACCGTCGAAGCGCTGGAGCATCGGCTGGAACACATCAAGACGCCCATGTCTCTGTCGATCATAGGTTGCGTCGTAAACGGTCCGGGTGAGGCGCTGATGACGGATGTTGGCTTTACCGGTGGCGGGGCAGGGTCCGGAATGGTTTATCTGGCGGGCAAAGCCAGCCACAAGATGTCGAACGACCAGATGATTGAACACATCGTTGAACAGGTCGAAAAGAAAGCAGCAGAACTGGACGCCGCAGCAGAGGCAGCGGAGTAGATGTGTATCGTCAGGATCATCTCATCGAAGGCATTTCTGCAAGGTCAACAAAAACGAACTGCCGGTCTTCACTGAATTGAACTGGCGGTACTCTTAGATTTTGGTTGGTTGGGCCTTTTCTGGGCTGGCCCCACAAATCAAAATGTACGGCTAGGCATGGATCGAAGAATCCACCGTAGTCCCCCGCGTTTGTTTGAACGATGCATCCATATCCCCCGACATTTATGGGGCTGACGATCAGCCATTCCAGTTGGGCGAAGGCCTCTTTGTCGAGGTCGCGTGCAAGAGATCCGTCATTCAGAACTGCAGACCAATCTTCCTGAGTTATGCTTGGGTCGAGCTGGGCCATTGCTGCGGCCATTTCGGTAAGGTCGCGACGCCATAGCACAACGGGTTTCCCATCAAATAGAAGAGTTTTGGCATCACCGGGTTCCCAGTTTTTTGTCGGGACAGAGTGTACGCTGGATTGATATTTGGCTTTGACGTCAGCTGTAGGCTTCGTGCTGGAAGTTAGAAAAAACAGTCCTACCACAACGGTCAGCAAGGCCCAACCTGCCGTTACATAGTAAACGAGAGGACCCCTGTTTTTCATTTGTTGTCTGCTCTGAATCGGTACAATTAATCGCGTTCAGGTAGAATAATTATCTAAATGCATTCACCGCTGGAAGCGGTTTCGATCTACTGAGATGCATTCAGCGTCAGAAAAGTAACCCGCGGTTTACTCCAAACAGATACTTCTAAAGCCTTGAATTAGAGGAATGACAAAACTCTGGCCTATGCGTGGTGTAGGGCGGCGATGCCGCCCCACTTCCTTAACCCTGTTCTGCGCGTACGCCGTCCGCAATTTGCTTCATCTGATCGGCGGGCAGGAAGCCACGCAGCATTTCGGTGCCCAGAACAAAGGACGGCGTGCCCGAAATCTGCATTCGCTGCGCCAGCGCGCGGGTGCGGGTGATTTCGTCCGACACGCGGTCGCTGTCCATCGCGGCAATGATTGCATCGCTGTCCAGACCCAAACCGTCCGAGATGCGGCGCAGCGAGACTTCAGAAGGCTCGCCGGTGAACTCCAGCAGGGCGTCATGGACCTGCTTGTAGGCATCGTCGCCAGCCACGTGCTTGGTGGCGACGGCAAAGCGCGAAGACAGGACAGACGCGTCACCCAGAATCGGGAACTCCTTGATCACCAGACGGATGTTGCCGTCTTCGGCCAGCAGGCTGGCCACTTCGGGGACAGCACGGCGACAATATCCACAGCGGTAATCCATGAATTCGACCAGAGTGATATCCCCGTCCGGATTGCCACCGACCCAGCTATAGCCATCGTTGAACAGCTCGTCCGCGTTGGCTGTGACCAGCTCTTTGTCTGCAACAGCTTCGGCAGCAGCGTTGCGTTGTTCGAGAATGTTGATCGCCTCGATGATCACTTCGGGGTTTTCCAGAAGGTATTCGCGCACCTGCGCGCCGAATTCGGCCTTTTCGGCATCGCTCAATGCGTTCAGGTCCAGCGCCTGCGCCGAGGTCGCAGCCATGGAAAGCCCCAGAAGGGCGGGTGCAGCATGTCTGAGGATCATTTCCGTTTCCTTTTGCTTTTCTTGAATCGTTCTGAGGCAATCAACACGTCTTGTGCTCTTTGCCAACCCGGTGAACCTTCGGGCAGTCGCGCTACGGCGCGTTTCGCGTGAATTCCGGCATCTTCCAGCCGCCCTTGCAGCGCATACCGCTCTGCCGTCACGGTGGATGCCATACCGTTGTTACCAACCTTTGAATAGGCCACGCCCAAATCCTGCATCAGGCGCGCATTGCGAAAATCTCGGGAACGGGCCTGTTCCAGTGCCGTCAGGGCCTGATCGGTTTCGCCCTGCGCCAGCAAGGCGCGTCCATAACCTGCAAGGATCAGCGCGTTGTTCGGAGCCATTTCCACGGCGCTCTGAAACGCTTGCACTGCGTCGTTTATCTGCCTGTTTTCCAAAAGGATTTGCCCTTTTAGATCGTAATAGAATGGGTCATTTGGGCGGATGGTCAGCGCCTCATCTATGGCGGCACGGGCGCGGGACAGGTCGCGGTTCTGGTGATATGCCGATGCCTCGCGCATCAGGCGGATGTCACGGTCGGATTCTTCTTTGGCGCGCCGCAAAGTCCAGCTTGGCGACCGCAGGAATGCTGACAGCTTGCCTTTGACGCGGGCGAACCAGTAATCGGCACTGGAATTGGGCACGGCCCTGTCACCAAATTCGTCCAGAAAGGCTTCGGCGGCACGCAGGCGTTCGCGGCTTGTTGGGTGCGACCGCATGTAAGGGTCCTGATTGGCAACGCTCAGCAATTCCTGACCAGCGAACTTCCGGTGCAGCTCGACCATGCCGCTGGGAGAAATTTGGGCCCATCTCAGATAGCTGGCGGCACTTCGATCGGCCGAGGATTCTTCGGCACGAGTGTGGCCCAGAAAACTGCGAAGGGCCGCGCCCTGAGTACCTGCGGCGATGCCGATGGCTGCTTCGCCACCACCGGCAGCCGCCGCCAGCAGGGCCAGAGCGGTGCCAAGGCCGGCATTGCGCCGTGCTGCCTTCAGGTTCTCGGCCCGTCGCGCCAGATGGCCATTGGCGATATGGGCGGCTTCGTGCGCGATCACGGCTTGCAGCATTTCAGGGCTCTCGACGCTCAGAATCAGGCCGTAATTCACATAAATCGCGTTGTAGTCGATGACGAAAGCGTTGAACGTGTTGTCATTGACTACCAGAATCTGAACGCGATTGGTGTTTAACCCGGCAGCGCGCAGCACAGGAAAGGCCAGTTCACGCAGCCCATATTCGATATCAGGATCACGGATCAGGCTTTGCGCATGGGCTTGCGCCGCTGCCACGAGCCAGACGACAGCTGCAAGCATCAGAGCCGGGATTGACGCCAGCCTGGATACGCGTTCAAAAGCCATGGCTGCAACATGGGAGATGGGCATGAGAAACTCAACCCGGTCCGGGGTCGATCCGTTTATTGTGATGGACGTGATGGAGGCCGCGCGCAAGGCGGAAGAGGCCGGACGCCACATCATCCATATGGAAGTGGGACAGCCCGGAACTGGTGCTCCTCAAGGGGCAACCGAAGCCTTGGCAAAGGCAATGGAACAGGGTCCTTTGGGTTACACGGTGGCTTTGGGGCTGCCCGCGCTCAGGCAACGGATCGCGCGGCTTTATGGCGAATGGTATGATGTTGATCTGAACCCGGATCGAGTGGTGATCACCCCCGGATCCTCAGGCGGGTTTCTGCTGACCTTCACGGCGTTGTTCGACAGCGGGGACCGGGTTGGCATCGGAGCGCCCGGTTATCCGTCCTACCGCCAGATCCTCAAAGCGCTGGGGCTGGTGCCCGTCGATCTGCCAACCGCGCCGGAAAACAGGTTGCAGCCCGTAGCCAAGGATATTCAAGGGATGGACCTGAAAGGTCTAATGGTTGCCTCGCCTGCAAACCCAACCGGCACAATGCTGGATCATGCAGCTATGGGCGCGCTGATTGAAGCCGGGCGTGGGCAAGGGGCGTCGTTCATCAGCGACGAAATCTATCACGGGCTGGAATACGAAGCCAAAGCCGTGTCCGCGCTGGAGCTGACGGATGAGTGTTATGTGATCAACTCATTCTCAAAGTACTTTTCGATGACCGGCTGGCGCGTTGGATGGATGGTCGTGCCCGAGGATCAGGTGCGTGTGGTCGAACGGATAGCCCAAAACATGTTCATTTGCGCCCCCCATGCCAGCCAGGTCGCGGCATTGGCCGCGATGGATTGCGAAGACGAATTGCAGGCCAATCTGGACGTCTATCGCCAAAATCGTGCACTGATGCTTGCGGGGCTGCCCAAGGCCGGGTTCGCAAACATCGCCCCGCCTGATGGCGCGTTTTATGTCTATGCCGATGTGTCTGACCTGACCAATGACAGCCGAGCCTTTGCGGCAGAGATTCTGGAAAAGGCAGGTGTCGCGGTCACGCCGGGGTTGGATTTCGACCCGCAAAGGGGTCATACAACCCTGCGCTTTTCCTACGCCCGTGCGACGGGTGATATCAAGGAAGGTCTTGCCCGTTTGCAGCGTTTTATGGCGGACCGAAAGGCCGTTGGCGCGCAGGTTTGAACCGTTCACAAAGTTCCCCGTGTGGTGTAGGGTTCGATCCAAACGATCTCGGGAAAACTTGAGGCTATGAGCAGGATCTTCTTTTGCATCGCTCTGATCTGGGCGCTGGAGAGTGGCGCGGTCGCGCAGGATTTCAGCGCTCTGGCGCGTATTCAGCCGGACCAAAGCCGCATAACAGACGTCGGGCGCACTGGCGTGCGGGTGGATATCGGCCTCAGCCAGGGGGTGCCGTACCGGATTTTCACCTTGCAGGATCCCTATCGGATGGTTTTGGATTTTAACGAGGTCGACTGGACCGGGCTGAAGCCCCGGGACTTCCTGCAATCGGATCGTATCAGCGGTGTTCAGTTCGGGGCCTACGTTCCGGGTTGGTCGCGTCTAGTGCTGGAACTGGGCGCGCCGATGGCGGTCGAGACAGCGCAGTTGACTGTCGCCGAAGACTCTGGCGCGGCTTTGTTGTCCCTTAACCTCAAAGGCACGGATTTCGACACGTTCAACGCAACTGCGGGCGCGCCACGTAATCCGGGATGGGACCTGCCTGAACCCGCCAACCTGCCGCAAACAGCACCCCGCAGTGCTGACCGGCCCCTTCGCGTCATGCTGGACCCTGGGCATGGCGGTATAGATCCGGGGGCCGAGGTTGGTGAGGTCGATGAGAAAACCCTGATGCTGACCTTCGCACGCGAGCTGCGCGAAGTTCTTTTACGTTCAGGCGGATATGAGGTGGTCTTGACGCGGGTCGAAGATCAATTCGTCTCGCTTGAGCGTCGGATTGCCTTGGCTCATCGGGCCGGGGCGGACCTGTTCATCTCGCTGCACGCTGATTCCCTGTCCGAGGGACAGGCACATGGCGCGGCGGTTTATACGTTGTCCGAGGACGCCTCGGACGTGGCGAGTTCAAAGCTGGCGGAACGACACGATCGCGGGGATTTGCTGTCTGGTGTAGACCTCAGCGGCTCGGATGATCAGGTGGCTGATATCTTGCTGGACCTCGCGCGGCAAGAGACCAGGCCACGCACACGGTCCCTGGCCACAGCGATTGCCAACGGTATGGCGCAGCAGGGCGGCCCGATGAACCGCAAACCGCTGCGCACGGCGTCTTTTTCGGTGCTCAAGGCCGCAGATATCCCGTCGGTTCTGGTCGAACTTGGGTTTCTGTCCAGTCCCAGAGATTTAAAAAACCTCAAGGATCAGGCATGGCGGGCAAAAATGACGCTGGGGATTTATCAGGGGCTTGAGGATTGGCGCCAACAGGATGTGATCCGCAAATCCCTGATTGGCCAGTGACCTTACGGCGCAAAACGGCTAGAATACGCTTGGTGTTTTGACCCTTGGGCGGTGCGACACTATATAGGCACCACCGCGAGAAAAAGGCAGTAACGTGATCCGGTTCATACTTTCGATTTTCGGGGCGATCTTCAGTATCGTCACCTTAAGTATCTTCATGGTCGCACTGGTAATCGGTGCGGTGTTCTGGATGTATGGCCGCGACCTGCCAAGCCATGAATCGCTGGCCCAATACAAGCCGCCAACCATCAGCCGGATTTATTCGGGCGAAGGGCAGTTGATCGACGAATTCGCGCAGGAACGTCGCCTGTTCACCCCGTCCGAAGACATCCCCGATCTGGTAAAGCAGGCTTTTATTTCTGCGGAAGACAAGAACTTTTATACCCATCAGGGGTATGACCCGCGCGGCATTATTGCTGCCGGCGTTGAGGCCGTACGCACCAAGGGCGAAACCGTGCGCGGGGCGTCGACCATCACCCAGCAGGTGATGAAGAACTTCCTTTTGTCGGGCGACCGTCGGGCTGAACGCAAGATCAAGGAAATCATCCTCGCCACCCGGCTTGAGGATACCTTGGACAAGGAACAGATTCTCGAACTTTACATGAACGAGATCTTTCTGGGCCAAAACTCCTATGGCGTAACCGCTGCCGCGCAGACCTATTTCAACAAGACCTTGCAGGAACTGGCCCCGCATGAGGCCGCAATGCTGGCGGCCATGCCCAAGGCACCGTCCGACTATCACCCGGTTCGTCAAAAAGAGCGCCTGCTGGCCCGCCGCAACTATGTTCTGCGTGAGATGAATCAGAACGGATATATCGATCAGGCGACCTATCAGACCGAGGTCGAATTGCCGTTGCGCTCGGTCCAGAACGGCGATTTCGAAAGCTTCCGCACCGCTTTGCCGCCGCGTGACTACTTCACCGATGAAATCCGTCGTCAACTGAGTGAGGATTTTGGAGAAGGTGAGTTCTTTACCGGCGGCTTCACGGTCCGTGCGTCTGTAGACGAAGAGATGCAGGTCGAAGCGGCGCGTGCCCTGCGCGAGGCGTTGCAGAAATACGACCGCTCACGCGGCAAATGGCGCGGCACGGGCGAAATCATTGCAGAAGAACAATTGACCGACGAAGCGCAATGGCGCGAAGCGCTTGCGATTATGGAAATCCCGCGTGACGTCGTTCTGCCAACGCGCTGGCATCCGGCAGTGGTTCTAGACGTGGCCGACCAGCAATTGACGGTTGGTATCGAGGACGGCCCCGCCGATGGCGCCGTCCCGCGCTCGGACATCAAATGGATGCAGGGTGATTTTGCTGCAAACTTCAAACGCGGCGACGTGATCCTTGTGATGGCCGGGGAAGAGGGGCAATGGTCCGCCCGGCAGGTGCCCGAAGTGCAGGGCGGCTTTGTTGCGATGGATGTGAACTCGGGCCGCGTTTTGGCCATGCAGGGTGGGTTCTCGTATCAGGACACTGTGTTCAACCGCGCTACGCAGGCGCAGCGTCAGCCTGGCTCATCCTTTAAGCCTTTCGTCTATGCCGCTGCGCTGGACAGTGGCTATAGCCCGGCCACCATCGTTGTGGATGCACCGATTGAGGTGAACACCCCGCAGGGACTGTGGCGTCCCAAAAACTCGTCAAACAAATTCTACGGACCGACGCCGTTGCGCACCGGAATCGAGCAGTCGCGGAACCTGATGACCATCCGTCTGGCGCAAGAAGTCACGATGCCGGTTGTCGCGGGGTATGCGGAACGTTTTGGCGTCTACGACCGGATGGGGGCTTTCCTTGCGAACTCGCTGGGATCCGAGGAGACGACGCTGTACAAGATGGTGGCCGCCTATGCCATGTTTGCAAATGGTGGTGAGCGGGTCGAACCCACGCTGGTTGACCGTATTCAGGACCGGTTTGGCAAAACCATCTATCGCCACGATGATCGTCAGTGTCTGGATTGCGATTCCACATGGATGGCGCCCGACGAATCTCCGACCCTCGTGACAGATCGCGCGCAGGTCATGGATGCCATCACGGCCTATCAGCTGACGTCGATGATGAAAGGCGTGGTGGATCGCGGAACGGCATCGCGCGTTGTGAACCTGCCGGTTCCGACAGCGGGCAAGACCGGAACCACCAACGAATCCAAGGATGCGTGGTTCATCGGGTTTACCTCGAACATCGTGGCAGGCTGCTACATCGGGTATGACCGCCCGCGCCCGATGGGACGAGGGGCTTATGGTGGCACGATGTGTGGCCCTGTGTTCCAGAGCTTCATGGAAAAAGCTGTCGAGAAATACGGTGGCGGTCCGTTCGAAGTGCCGGAAGGCGGACACTTCATCAAGATCGACCGGTTCAGTGGCGCGCGACTGCCTGACGATGCCAGTGGTGACTATGTCGTTGCTGAATTCTTCCGTGACGGCGTCGATGGCTTTATCGACCGCGTCTACGATGGCGGTTTTGCGATCGGTTCGGACCTGCCGTTGTTTGAGGAAGTGCAGCGCGCAGGCGTACAGGTGCAGACCTCGACAGGTCAGACGGTGACTGTTGGGCCCAAAGCCACGCAGGGCGACCTGAGCACAGGCGGTCTTTATTGATCGGCGTGACGCAGCAGAAATTGAAGCAGGTCGGCCTCTGCATCCTGTGTGATCGGGCCGCGTGATCTCCAATAGATCGACAAGGCACATTTTGCGGCTGCCCATTGGGCCAGCCTGTGCCGTGGTACGTTCATGGCGCGGGCATACAGCGAAAGACAATACTCAATTTGCGTGGGTTTTCGCACCAGGTCGGGCATCCCTTTGGGGTGTCGCAAGGCATTCGCCAGCTCAAAAGCCGGTTCGCCAAAATAGCCTTTGGCGTCAATGATCTTGGGGCCGTCAGGCGTTACAATGATGTTGTCGGGGTGAAAGTCGCCGTGCAGAGCGGTGCGATGGGGCTGTTTATCTAGCAGGGCTTGGGCAAGGGTGGTCGCTTTTTCAATGTTCCGCCTCAGTGACCTTGAGCAGTTGGTGGCATATTGAACAGTGAACAGAGGTGCGAAGACCCTTTCTAATGGCTTCAGCCCCTGCACACTGATTTGCGGTGGTTTATGCAAGCCCTGTGCGGCCCGGGCCAAAAGCTTTACCGCGCGATCCGGATTACCGTTGCGGGCAATGTCCCCCAGGGATGGACCTTCCAACCACTCCATCAGCACAGCACTTGCCGTTTCGTTTACGATCCGAACGGCCCCGCGACCTTGCCAGGCTGCCATCAGGTGTGCGCCGGGGGCCTCATTCCCCCGATCTATACGTCGATAGACTTTCAAAGCCCGGTCAACACCAGCCTGAGCCCTTACCTTCCACACCAAAGCGTGCGCGGTTTCGGATACCTGTGAGATTGGGGTCAAACCCCATCTTTCCAAAATCTCGACCGGTGCAGCCTGCATTCCCGTCCTGCCTGTCTTGTGGTGTCTCGCACCTCTTGCTATCACGCAGGCCTGATTGAGCAAGTTGGGACAAGACCATGCGCGCCGAAACCCAGAACATCGTGACTGAAATCGAAAAGTCGCTAGAGCTGCTGGCGCAGCGTATGGACTATGAAACCGCACCGCATCGCCTTGAGGAATTCAACGCGCGTGTCGAAGATCCGAACCTGTGGGACAACCCCGAGAACGCGCAGAAGCTGATGCGCGAACGGCAGATGCTGGTCGACGCGATCGAGACCTATGAAACCATCAAGACCGATCTCAGCGACAATATCGAGCTGATCGAATTGGGCGAAATGGAAGAGGACGAAGAGGTCGTTCAGGACGCCGAAGCCGCGATCAAGGCGCTGCATGGCAAAGCCGCCAAGAAAGAGCTTGAGGCTCTGCTGGACGGCGAGGCTGACAGCAATGACACGTTTCTCGAAATCAACTCGGGTGCCGGTGGCACCGAAAGCTGCGACTGGGCCTCGATGCTGGCGCGGATGTATGTGCGCTGGGCCGAGAAGAAGGGCTATACCGTCGAGCTGCAATCGGAGACGGGGGGTGAAGAGGCAGGGATCAAGTCCGCCGCTTACAAGATTTCCGGCCACAACGCGTATGGCTGGCTGAAATCTGAAAGCGGCGTGCATCGTCTGGTGCGGATTTCGCCGTTCGATTCTGCGGCCAAGCGGCATACCTCGTTCAGTTCGGTCTGGGTCTATCCGGTGGTCGACGACAATATCGAGATCGAGGTGAACCCAGCGGATATTCGGATCGACACGTACCGATCCTCGGGTGCGGGTGGTCAGCACGTGAACACCACCGACTCGGCAGTACGGATCACGCACATCCCAACCGGAATTGTTGTGACCTCGTCCGAGAAGTCGCAGCACCAGAACCGTGACATTGCCATGAAGGCCCTGAAATCGCGCCTCTATCAACAGGAACTGGACCGCCGGAATGCCGATATCAACGCCGCGCATGAGGCCAAAGGCGATGCAGGCTGGGGCAACCAGATCCGGTCGTACGTGTTGCAGCCGTACCAGATGGTGAAGGATCTGCGCACCAATCACGAAACCTCGGACACCAAGGGTGTGCTGGATGGTGATCTGGACGGGTTCATGGCGGCGACGCTGGCCCTGAACGTTGCAGGCAAAAGCCGGTCCGAGGCGCAGGGCGACAGTTAAGGTGCAAGGCCAGAGCGCTTTCCTGAACCTGCTGAAAGGGCACTGGCAGCTTATTCTGATCACTGGTTCGGTCTTTCTTCTTTGGAACACATCGGTTGTGATTCCACTGAAGATTTTGACCGTCTTCCTGCATGAGCTGTCCCACGCCGTGACGATTCTTTTGACCGGTGGATCTGTCGAGAGCTTTTCGATCTCACCACAGCAGGGTGGAATGGTGATCGGCAGGGGCGGCAACCGGTTTCTCAGCCTGTCCGCCGGATATCTTGGATCGCTTATGCTGGGTATGGTTCTGCTGATCTTTGCTTTGCAGACAAAGGCCGACCGCGTCATTCTGGCAGTTTTCGGCGGCGTCATGTGTCTGGTGTCCGTGATGTACATCCGTGACCTGTTTGCACTTGTTTTCTGCGTAGGAACCGGGGCGGCGATGATCGCCACAGCCTGGTATCTGCGCCGCGAGGTCAGCGACCTTGTGCTGCGTGTGATCGGGCTGACCAGCGTGATCTACGTGCCGTTCGATATCTTTGACGATACGATCCGGCGCTCTGGGATGCGGTCAGATGCGTTCATGTTGGCCGAGGAATTCGGCGGAACCACGATGATGTGGGGCGGGGTATGGTTGGTGTTGAGTGGCATCGCGATCTACTTGTGCCTGCGCTACTGCCTTGGACCCGACAGCAACCTGCATTTTGGTCAGGCAGCGAGGTGAAGCTGTCCAGTGGTGCAGTCAGGAAAAGATACATTTAAACAGTGGGTTTAAATGAGCTGAACTGCTCGCTAGGTTGTTGAAGACCAACAACAGAATGGCGTTTTATGGACCTGACCCGGATATCGGCCAAAGACCTTTTGAAACAGCTGGCAACCCGGCAGGTTTCAGCCACGGACGTGATGCGCGCCACCCTGGATCGCATCGCCAAAGTGAATGGCGAAGTGAACGCTATTGTAGCGCTACGGGAACAGAGCGCGTTGATGGCCGAGGCACAGAGGCGCGACAGCGGCCCAATCACCGGCCCGCTGCACGGTCTACCTATTGCGGTCAAGGATTTGGTCAATGTAGCAGGTGTGGTCTCGTCTCACGGATCGCCATTGTTCAAGGGCGTCGTGCCGGACAGTGACGATCTGATTGCCGCCCGGATGCGGAACGCGGGGGCCATTCTGATCGGTAAGACCAACTCGCCGGAATTTGGATTGGGCTCTCACACGTTCAACCCGGTTTATGGCGCGACGCGCAACCCGTATGACGCAGATCATACCTGCGGAGGCTCGTCCGGTGGCGCGGCGGTTGCCTTGGCCACGGGTATGGTGGCGCTGGCAGACGGATCCGACATGATGGGCAGCTTGCGCAATCCGGCGGCCTGGAACAACGTCTATGGCTTTCGCCCAAGCTGGGGCAGGGTGCCATCTGACCCCGTTGGCGATAACTTTCTGCATCAACTGTCCACGCTTGGTCCCATGGCGCGCAACCCCGAGGATCTGGGCATCTTGCTCGACGTAATCTCGGGGCCAGACCCGCGCCTGCCTTTGGTCTCTGAAAGTGCTCCGGTGTCTCCGGTGGCTGCGGCGGATATGAAGGGGCTGCGGATCGGTTGGCTTGGGGATTGGGGCGGGGCGTTCCCGACCGAGCCAGGCATTCTCGACCTGTGCAAAGATGCTTTGAACGTGTTTGAAGGGCTTGGTGCTGATGTGCAAGACGTGGATCCGCCCTTCGATGCTGAACAGCTTTGGACCAGTTGGATCACGTTGCGGTCCTTCAGCGTTGCAGCGGGGCTGGAGCCTTTGGCCTCACAAAAAGACCATCTGAAAGACACAGCGCAGTGGGAGCTGGATCGCGGTTTGGCGATGCGTGCGATGGAGGTGCAGCACGCCAGTTTAATTCGCTCGGACTGGTTCCGGCGCGCAGTGGACCTGTTCAATCAGTTTGACGCATTGGTCCTGCCATCCACACAGGTCTGGCCCTTCGGGGTCGAGACGCCGTACCCGACCAGTATCGCGGGCCGGGCCATGGATACTTATCACCGATGGATGCACGTCACAGTACCGGTCAGTCTGATCGGTTTGCCCTGTCTGGCAGCACCTGCGGGGTTCGGTTCAAACGGTCTGCCGATGGGGTTCCAGCTGTTTGGGCCACGGGGCGCGGATCAGAAACTACTGTCGGTTGGGGCGGCCTATCACGCCGAAACCAATTGGCCAAACAAGAGACCGGCGATGTCATAACGTCGGACAGGGAGGAGGAGATTATATGGATAAGCCTTTTGGTGTGCCGGAATTGCGACCGGTCGATACCGCCATGCTGCGTACTGCATTGCAGCGCGCGTGGGCTGATTTCCGCCGCGCACCGCTTTTCGGGCTGATCTTTGCGGGCTTTTACGTGCTGGCCGGCTGGGCCATGGCGTGGGTGACTGTGCAGACCGGAACAACCTTCTGGCTGGTGCTGGCGGCCATTGGGTTTCCTTTGATCGGACCCTTCGCAGCGGTCGGGCTTTACGAGGTCTCGCACCGGATTGAGCAGGGTGAGCCCTTGGATATTGGTGCGATCTTTGGGGTGGTGCTGCAGCAAAGCCGCAGGCAGTTACCCTCAATCTGCGCAATCATCGTTGTGATGTTCCTGTTCTGGTTCTTTTTGGGGCACATGATCTTTGCCCTGTTCCTGGGGCTGGCCACGATGACAAACATTTCGACGTCGACCGAAGTGTTCCTGACGCTGAACGGTCTGACCATGCTGGCCGTAGGCACGGCGGTTGGGGCGGTTTTTGCAACCGTCCTTTACATGATCACTGTTCTCTCGATCCCATTGCTGTTGGATCGCGAATTGGATTTTGTCACCGCCATGATCACAAGCTTTTCCTATGTAAAGGAAAACCTGTTCGTGATGCTTGGGTGGGGCGCGCTTATCGCGATTTTGACATTCGTGGCGATGGTGCCCTGGTTTCTGGGGCTGTTCGTGGTTTTGCCATTGCTTGGCCACGCAAGTTGGCATCTTTATCGGCAGATCACGCAGGGCGATAATCCGCAGGCATCCGCATCTGCGACAGGTTAGACCTGCTGTGCAAGATTGTTCGTGGACAGGCGCGCAGCGGCAAATATGGCAGCGGAATCGTGCCCGAGATACTTGAGAACAACAGGTTCCGGAGAGGACGCCTCGGCTGTATTGATGACCGAACCACGCCATTGAACTGCTGTACCTGTCGGGTCCGGTGAGATCAGATAGACTCGGCTGTTGTGACCGGCCCGCTGGGAGGTCAGCATATAAACGGTGTCGCCGCTACCGGCTGCAATCCCTTGTATCTCACGGGCTTGCGGCGTTGCTTCGGGCATCGCCGCGCGGGACAAATATCCACGTATCAAGGTGCATTGGGGCAGTGGTCGGGCGTGCAATAACGTCATGCGATGCTCGTCCGAAGTGCTTTCGATCACCGCATAAAACCCTGGTGAAAAGGCGGATTTTTCAATCGCGTCAGACCCGGACCCCAAAAACTTGGTCAGCGTCGAGGTGGCGGGGTGGTCTTCTATTTTTTCGATTTCATCCAGTGGTTTCAGAAGGATGCGGGCGTCCACATCGAAAAAGCGACAAATCCGATCCAGAACATCCGGCCGGGGAACGCTTTCGCCGGAAAGATACCGATTGAACTGCGTCCGGTTCACGCCAAGCTGACGACACAGGGCCGAGACCGAGCGATGCTGCCGCGCCAATTGACGAAGGTTCGCGCTGAACATATCGCGAAGTTCTTCAGGACTGCGGATGTCTTCGGTCATGGGCGCCCATGTTTAGTTGTTTTTCCAGATGAAACCATCCGAGCACCAAGGCCGAAGCTGGATGCGCATAGATAAATCGTACAGAATGACCCCAAGCAACGTATCCCCACGTCGCGTTGCGGCACTAAAGTTAATACCCAAAAGCGCAAACGCAATAGGGTTTATCCCATTTTGCGTGATCTTTATCTGGAAAAACTGACCCTATGGTAAAATTAGCGCATAGAGATCGTATGAGTTGAATGCGTGCTGCTATCAACTTCAAGGATGTTCCCGCCTTGGATTAAGGAAAAGCTCCAAGGCGGGAAACGTATTTAATCGCCGCGTAGAAGGGCCGCTACACCGGTCCGTGCCACCTCGACCAGACCCAGCGGGCGCATGAGGTCGGCAAAGGCATCGATCTTGTCGGGCGCGCCGGTGATCTCGAAGATGAACGAGTTCAATGTGCTGTCGACGACGTTGGCGCGGAAGATGTCTGCCAGCCGCAACGCCTCGACCCGTTTGTCGCCTTCTCCCACAACCTTGATGATAGCCAGCTCCCGCTCGACCGAGGGGCCTTCGACCGTCAGGTCATGCACGTCATGCACGGTCACGATCCGGCCCAGCTGCGCTTTGATCTGTTCGATCACCTGCGGTGTCCCGGTGGTGACGATGGTAATGCGGCTCAGGTGTCCGGTGTGGTCGACCTCGGCCACGGTCAGGCTTTCGATGTTGTAGCCGCGGCCAGAGAACAAGCCGATCACACGAGCCAGAACGCCCGGTTCGTTCTCGACCAGAACGGCAATAGTGTGCCGTTCCTGAACGTCCGAAAAGGTAGGCCTTAGATTATAGGCCGAATGGCGGGTTGAGCCCTTTACGATATTTAGCGGAGTCATGGGAAAACCTCATCATGAGCAGAGAGTTCGGATGGTCTTCGCAACTCTGAAATCAAAGCACGAAGGCAGACTAGGCAAGCGAGTATCAGAATGGGGAAGAACAACAGGCGAAGAGAAAAAAACGTGCTGTCTCGAAAGGCATCAAACAGGAACGCAGGCGTGACGCCGATCCACATAGCTGCCGCCAGAAGGATACCCCACGGTCGCTGTGTCAGGACGCCGGCCCTCAGCAAAAACAGGGCCGCCATTGCAAGCAAAGCCGCTTCGTAGTGCCAAAGATATGGTGTCGACAACAAGATACCCAGAATGAGCACGGCAACCCGCAGATCAAAGCCAACTTTAGTGCTGCGCCATGCCAAGAAGACGGCGATTGCAGCCAGAGCAGTTATCACCCACTGCAGGATCAATGCGAATAACTCGCCGAAACCAAGGCTTGCCAATAAAGAGTATGGGCTCACCATATAAGGGTTCGAACCGATACCGTCCCTGATTTTGTCGGCATGTACGGACATCATTTCCCGCAATTCCAACCAATATTCGGTGCCGAAAACCAGTGTTGCAAAGACGGATATCGCAATGGTCGTGATGACGGCTGAAGCAATTGTTCTCCAGGCTCCGCAAGCAATCAAAGCAACGGGGATCAGCAATCCCAATTGCGGTTTAAGCGTTAGCAAGCCAATGAAAATGCCAGCAAGAACATAGCGATGATCGCGAAGCGCAGCCAGCGCCGCCAAGAGCCCGGCTGTCCAAAGCGCAGTTGTTTGCCCCAAATACAGACTTGGAAGAAGAGCTGGCGGCAGGGCAAAGGCAAACCATACCGGTAGGATGCCGCCGGAAAAGGGGCGGACGGCCAGAACCAGCGCCAGAATCGAGATGGCAGAAAAAACCGCCCAGGCTTGGGAAAAAGTCAGAGCGCCCAGCGGTTGCATGGCCAGCAGAAAAGCAGGTGGGTACAACCAGGGACCCCACTCGCCTTCCTTGTACGCCTGGTGGACATCGATCAATCGTTCGACATCAAATGCGGCGAGGGGCTCGCCCAGGTAAGCAAGCCGCCCAGCGGACCAGAAAACTTTGAAATCAAAGTTCAACGCCTGTTTCCCCTCAAGCGACAGCTGGTACCAAGCGGACCCTAGAAAGAACACAAACAAAGCCAGCACAAATGCGGGTGCCAGCGTGCCGACTTGCCAACCACGTTGACCGTTAAAAACAGCCAAGTTCTCCTCTGCGCTCGAGGCGCTTGAGGGTATAGACGTGTTTCGGTCACGCATGTTTGTTTCCTTTCGGACTGCGCGCGGCAACGTCAGCGGTGCCAAAAGCCGATCTATAGATCGCTTCGACAAACGCCGCCACGAGAACGGTCAAACCAGCACGGCGCCGCCAGCCTGAATCACGCCCTGCGTTTCCGCTTCACCCAGCAGCATCTCGTTATGCGCCTTGCCTGACGGGATCATGGGGAAGCAGTTCTCGTGCTTTTCAACCAGACAATCGAAGATCACCGGACCGTCATAGTTGATCATCTCCATGATCGCATCGTCCAGATCGGCGGGGTCGTTGCACAGGATGCCCTTGGCACCAAAGGCCTCAGCCAGCTTGACGAAATCGGGCAGGGCTTCGGACCAGGAATGCGAGTACCGCTCGCCATGCAGCAATTCCTGCCACTGACGCACCATGCCCAGGCGTTCGTTGTTCAGGATGAACTGTTTGACAGGCAGGCGGTACTGAATGGCGGTGCCCATTTCCTGCATGTTCATCAGCCACGACGCCTCACCGGCCACGTTGATGACCAGCGCGTCCGGATGTGCCATCTGCACACCGATAGAGGCCGGGAAGCCATAGCCCATAGTACCCAGACCGCCCGAAGTCATCCAGCGGTTGGGGTCTTCGAAGCCAAGATATTGCGCGGCCCACATCTGGTGCTGACCGACCTCGGTGGTGATGTAACGGTCGTGCTTTTTCGTCAGTTCTTCAAGACGTTGCAGGGCGTATTGCGGTTTGATGGACTTTTCACTGTTGGTGAAGGCCAGACAGTTGATCTTGCGCCATTCCCCAATCTGCGCCTGCCATTGCTTGATGGCCGCCGCATCGGTTTTTCGCCCGCGCGCTTTCCAGACCTTCAGGATGTCTTCCAGCACGTGGGCTACGTCACCGACAATCGGGATGTCCACGCGGATCACCTTGTTGATGGACGAGGGATCAATGTCGATATGCGCTTTCTTCGAATTCGGCGAGAATGCATCGATGCGACCGGTGATCCGGTCATCAAACCGTGCGCCGATATTGATCATCAAGTCGCAGTCATGCATCGCCAGGTTGGCCTCATACAGACCATGCATCCCCAGCATCCCCAGCCAGTTCTCACCTGATGCCGGATAGGCGCCCAGGCCCATCAGGGTTGAGGTGATCGGAAAGCCGGTACCATCCACCAGTTCACGCAGTAACTGGCTGGCCGCTGGGCCCGAATTGATGACGCCGCCGCCGGTGTAGAATACCGGCTTCTTGGCGGTTTCCATCGCGGCGACCAGTTCGGTGATCTCTTCCAGATCGCCTTTGACCACGGGCTGATAATGCGACGTCGACGGCCTTGGCGAGGTATACTCGCCATTGGCGAACTGTACGTCCTTGGGGATATCGATCAGCACCGGGCCGGGGCGGCCCGAGGTGGCGACGTGGAAGGCTTCGTGCATGGTTTCGGCCAGCGAATCCGTGTCTTTCACCAGCCAGTTATGCTTGGTGCAGGGGCGGGTGATCCCAACTGTGTCAGCCTCTTGAAACGCGTCCGAGCCGATCATGAAGGTCGGAACCTGACCCGTCAGAACAACCAGCGGGATCGAGTCCAGCAGCGCATCGGTCAGGCCGGTGACGGCGTTGGTCGCTCCGGGGCCTGATGTAACAAGTGCTACGCCGGGTTTGCCGGTCGAACGGGCATATCCTTCGGCAGCATGGATCGCGCCCTGTTCGTGACGCACCAGAATGTGGCGAATGTCATTCTGCAGAAAGATCTCATCATAGATCGGTAGGACGGCGCCACCGGGGTATCCGAATACCGTGTCCACGCCCTGATCCTTGAGGGCCTGAACCACCATCTTTGCGCCGGTCATCTCACGTGTCATCTGCTTTGCTCCGTTCGCGACATGTGTCTTGCGTTCTGCCAAAAAAAAGCCCCCGAGATTTTCGGAGGCGCATGGGTTCGATTATGGTTTTCCGTTACCGGCCCATGCGCGTTTTTCCTACGATTACGACTAGCGTTTTCATCGCCAGAGGCTCCTTCTTTGCGTGCAGGGACATTATGATCGAGGGGAAGGGGCGTCAACAGGCAAAATCGCAAATTTCCTGTCTTGGCGGCGGTATTTTGCGACATTTTATTGCGCAGATTGCCGCGTGTTGGGAACTTCTGGGAAAACGCGGTTCGATTTTCTAGTTTTGAGGTTGCGTTTGGGGGTCTGAAAGCGTCAAGGCGATGTCTGAAACTGGCATGATACGCGCAGGTGACTGCGTCACGCTGGCCCTGAGGGAACACACGAGGGAGGCGGAAAATGCTGCAAGATTTGTTAGATCTTGGACGTTACCCGATCGATTGCCCAGACTCGCCAGCTTATGACCGATTGATCGGGGAACTGAGGCAGGAGTTGGAACAAGATGGATGCGCGGTTCTGCCAGGGTTCGTGCATGAAAAAGGCATTGATCTTTTGGTTGAAGAGGCGAACGCAGTCGCGTCCAAGGCACACCGCTCGTTCAGCCGCACAAACGCGTATTTTACCAAGGACGACACGAGGTTTGGCATCGGTCATCCGATCCGCCGGTTCTATGAGCGCTCGAACGCTTTTGTGCCAGCGGACAGTTTCCCCAAGTCCGGCCCCTTGCGGCGGATTTACGAGTTCGAGGATTTTCTGCCTTTTATTCGGGATGCCCTGGATGAGCCTGCGGACCGTTTTTACCGTTACGATGATCCGCTGGCAGATGTGATCGTCAACGTGGTGGAAGAAGGGCAGGGCTTTCCCTGGCATTTCGACACCAACAACTACACGGTAACACTGGCCATTCAGAATGGTGAGGAAGGTGGCGCGTTCGAATACGTTCCCAATCTTCGCACCGCAGAGGATGAGAATTTTGCTCAGGTCGCCTCTGTCTTGGACGGGAACATGACACGCGTTCACCAGTTGAAGCTTCAACCCGGAGATTTGCAGATCTTCAAGGGGCGGTATTCACTCCATCGGGTCGCGCCGGTAACAGGGCAGCGCCGACGCTATGTCGGGATATTCTCGTTTGTCGAGGCCGAGGGCATGTGTGGCGGAGTCGAGCGAACGCAGCAACTGTATGGGCGGGTGCTGCCGCACCATCATGAACGTGCAGGTCTGCGCAATGACCAATTGCTGGACTAAGAGACAATCGCGGGTAATCTGAAGCTGTTTCCAGTTCGGAGCTTCAGATGCCTGAGATCTTGCAACTCACCCCTTTCGTGCTGTGTTCATCCTTGCAGAACCAGATCGATTTCTACTGTAACCGCTTGGGATTCACCTGTGGATTCAGGCAGGACAATTACGCGTTTTTGTCGCTTGGGCCGGTGGCCATACGCTTGTTGGAATGCCCGCCGCGAGAGGATGGAAGGGCGTTGGGCGATGACCAGTCGTTTTACATTGATGTAGACGATATAGACGGCCTTTTTGAAAGCCTGCGGGCCGGGCTGGCCGATTTGCCCGAGGGGCGCGTACGGCCCCCGTTTGACCAACCTTATTTGCAGCGTGAGTTTCACGTTCTGGATGAAGACGGAACACTTGTGTTCTTTGGCCAGGGTATCAGACCCAGGGCGTGAACACTCCCGCCCATTGTCGCCATGCCTGTGGCGCGTCTCTACTGGTTGGGCCAGGCAGCGCCGCGCGCTGCGTGCGCGCGCAGATCAGAAGCCGACGCCGGTGCCTTGCAGAACGCCGTGTTCCAGCGCATAGCGCGTCAGACCGGCTGTCGAGGAAATGCCCAGTTTGCGCTTGATATTCTTGCGGTGGGTTTCGACCGTACGCACCGAAATCTCAAGTGCCTGAGCGACCTCTTTGTTGGACTTGCCCTGTGCAAGTTCAAGCAGGATCGTCTGTTCGCGCCCGGTGAGTGCTTCGCGCGCGCTATCCCCTTTGGGTTTAAGCGATCCGCTGGCACCAGTGCACAGATATTGCTCACCCCGCATGACGGCGTCGATGGCCTGTTTAATCTCGTCCGTAGGCACATCCTTGAGAACATAGCCTTTTGCGCCGTGGCTGAGAGCCGTAGAAATGTATTCGGGACTGTCATGCATCGACAGGATCAGAATGCATGTTGCGGGAAGGCGTTCCAGAATAATCTCAGTGGCGCTGAGACCGCCAAGGCCGGGCATGTTCAGATCCATCAGGATCACGTCGGGGGCCAGATTGACGGCCTGGTCCACCGCAGCCTGACCACTGCCGAGGGTTCCGACCACGTTAATGTCGTCATAACTTTCAAGGATCGACTGAATGCCCTCGGCCACCATCGGGTGGTCGTCAACGATAAGAACTCGGGTTCTGTCGGCGCTCATGTGCCGGCCTTTCGGTTCGGAGTTGCATCTTCCTGCGGCGGCAGAAGGTGGCTCAGCGGCAGGCTGGCCTCGATAACCGTACCGCCACGCGGTCCGCGTGATGACAGAATCCGCAGGGACCCGTCAAGCTGTTCGATACGTTCCTGCATGTTGCGCAGACCGATGCCCGTGGTGGTGGTGCCGGACTCGGTGCGCAACCCATGGCCATTGTCGGTGATCCGCATGGTCGCACCTTTCTTATGCCCGCGCAGGTCTATGATAACATGCGTGGCCCCTGAATGGCGTTCGATATTGGTTAGGGCTTCTTGTGCAATCCGGTAAAGGGCGATCTTGCTGTCCTGATCCAACCTGTTGCGGAACACCACGGTCGAGAATTCTGTCTCGATCCCGGTGCGGTCGCGGAAATCGTCGGTCAGAGCCTTCAAGGCGGGACCAAGACCAAGATCGTCCAGAACGCCGGGGCGCAAGTCACGGCTGATGCGGCGAACCTCGGTAATGGCGGTGCCAAGGTGATCGATGCCTTTGTCCAGCGGATCGCGCGCGCCCGCACCATCGCCGCGCGACACGCGGCGGCGCGCATTGTCCAACGCATAGCGTACCCCGACCAGGATCTGGCTGATCCCGTCATGCAACTCACGTGCAACTCGGCCGCGTTCTTCTTCCTGCGCATCAAACACCCGCTGGGTCAGTTCCTTCAGCTTGGCATCGGCTAGCCTGCGTTCGCGAATATTCAGCAACATGCCCGAGGCAAAAACAATGAGTACAGCGGCGACAACGATAGCGCCGATATACATGAAGGTTCGTCGCACACGGGCTTCGACCTCAGCCCGCGCGTTAGCAACCGTTGCGACAATATCGTCGATGAAGACACCGGTGCCCACGACCCAGCGCCAGTCTTGCAGCCCGACGACATAGGCAATCATCTGCGCCTCTTCCCCTGTCGAAGGTTTTTGCCACATGAAACTGTGCCAACCCGCCCCCTGACGGGCGAGGCGGATAAATTCGTCAACAATGGGCGTGCCTTCGCTGTCGGTCAGACCCTCCCAATTCTGGTTGATGAACTGCGTCTGGCGTGGGCTGACCAAGTTGGTGCCGTCATAGTCGTAGACAAAGAAGAACCCGTCCTGACCATAGATCATTGCCGAAAGAATCTGGGTGACGAGGTTTTTGGCCACTTCATCATTTGGCTCAGCCCGGCCGTAGATATACGCAAACCCGTTGCGCGCCTGCGTGACGTAGTTTCGCAATTCTTCCTTCTTGGCCTCGATCAAGCTGCGTTCCAGAGCCTCGATTTCGCTTTCGGCGGTTTCACGCGCCTCGTAAGCCACCACTACAGCGATTGCAGCCACGGTGAAGACAAGCGGGATTGCGGCCACCAGTGACAGTTTCTGTGCATAGGTCAGCGAGACCAGAGGACGGAGTCTTTGCATAATCGAATCGATACGCAAGCAGCGGCGAAAATGCAAAAGGAATGGCCCGGATCAGGAAAATACGCTGATTGCAGTGGCGTTCGACAGGATGTTGCCCAATTTTCTGCGGCTATCCGTAAAAGAATGCGCTTCTCTACGTAGTAGTAGGTATTTCCTTTCACATCTCTGTCATTACGCTGGCGCGCACTGAATGCGACAGGTCCGGCTGTGCCGGATTGTGACTATGAAGGGGAGGAATACTCATATGGATCGTCGTTCATTTCTGAAAAAATCCGCGTTGGGCGGCTCGGCAGCGGCAGCAACCGCTCTGGCGGCACCGGCTTATGCGCAGGGCCAGCGTACCCTGACAATGGTGACCTCGTGGGGTCGTGGTCTGGCGGGCGTGTTTGACAGCGCGCAGCGTTGTGCCGACAGCATTAATGCCATGTCGGATGGCAGCCTGAATGTTGAGATCAAGGCGGCGGGCGAGCTGGTAGGTGCGTTCGAAGTGTTTGACGCGGTTTCGTCGGGTCAAGCCGACATGTACCACGCGGCAGACTACTACTTTGTGGGCCAGCACCCGGGTTATGCCTTCTTTACGGCGGTACCCTTTGGCATGACCGCTCAGGAAATGGTGAACTGGTACTACCAGGATGGCGGCATGGAGCTGCATGACGAGCTGGGCGAAATCTTTGGCCTGAAGTCCTTCCTGGCCGGTAACACCGGCGCGCAGGCGGGCGGCTGGTACTCGAAAGAGATCAACAGCCCCGAAGACTTCAACGGTCTGAAGTTCCGTATGCCGGGTCTGGGCGGTAAAGCTCTGGGTAAACTGGGCGCATCGGTTCAGAACATTCCGGGCTCAGAGGTGTATCAGGCACTGTCGTCGGGCGCGATTGACGGAACTGAGTGGATCGGTCCCTGGGCGGACGAAAAGGCCGGTTTCCAAGAAATCACCAAGGTTTACTACACCGCTGGTTTCCACGAGCCGAATGCGGGCTTGTCGCTGGCCACCAACCGCGAAGTCTTCGAAAGCCTGACACCGGCGCAGCAGAAGATCATCGAGATCGCCGCTGCCGAAGCGCACCAGTGGAATCTGGCGCAGTTCCTGGCCAACAACGGTGCCGCTCTGCAGCGTCTGCAGTCAGGCGGCGTCAAAGTCATGGAATTCCCGGACAGCGTTTGGGATGCCTTTGGAACGGCCAGCCAGGAAGTGCTGGACGAAAACATGGGCGACGAGCTGTTCAAAAAGATCCACGACAGCGCAATGGCGTCGTCGGCGTCGTCGTCGGGCTGGCAGGGACTGTCGTCGGGTGTCTATACCGCGCAGCGTAACCGCGTTCGCGGTTAAGGCTTTCTGATCCAAGGAAAACCGGTTCCCCCGCGCGGCGGGGGAACCTTTCCCGTTGCACTAAGGGGTATGGGCAAGCAACACTAATCCCACGTGCAACTGAGACGACCTGGGGACAATATGCAGGACGAAAACGGTATCTCGTTCTTCGGCGCCCTGTGGAATGGACTGGTTTGGTTCATTCAGAACATTGCCGAAGCCTTCTATAATTTCGGATACGCCATCACGCATCCGCAACTCTGGCTGGACTGGTCCGACAAGGCGTCAATCATGCGCTTTGTCTATTACGGTGGTTCGGTCGAGTTCTTCTTTGTGGTGTTCACCTTCTTTCTGGTTCTGACAGCCATCGGGCTGTATTACCGGAATTTCATGTGGGCCATCGTGCGGGGTCTGGAAGGGTTCGCGAACACCACCGGGCGGTTCTTTGCCTGGGCGGGGCTGCTGATGGTGATCCAGCAGATCGTGATCGTATTCATGCAGCGAGTGTTTACGCGCCCTGACATGTCCTTCGGTCTGGGTATTCCGTTCCAGATGGATATCAGCTGGTTTGCGGAAGAACTGAAACTTTACAACGCGATGGTCGTCTGTCTGTGCTGTACCTACACGTTTGTGCAGGGCGGCCATGTGCGCGTTGACCTCATCTACGCCGGCATCAGCCACCGCGCCAAGCGCGTGGTGGATATGTGCGGCGCGGTGCTGTTCATGATGCCCATGGCGGTTCTGACCTGGATGTATGGCTGGTACTTCATGTGGCGGCACCTGATCGTGCCGAAACCGTCGGCCAGTGACTCGCTGGATCGTTTGGTGGCCAAGTCCCGCGCGCTGCGCTGGAACGTGGAAACCATCGGGTTCAGCCCCAATGGCTTTAACGCCTACTTCCTGTTCAAGATCCTTCTGGTGGCCTTTGCGGCCATGGTGTTCCTGCACGCCATTGCCTTCCTGTACCGGTCGTATCTGGAATATGTGGAAGGGCCTGAAAGCACTGGAAAATACCTCGACAAGGACAGCCTTGGTGAGGGTGAAGAAGCCTACGAAGGCGCGCATTAGGGACGGAGAACCAGACAATGCTATTCGGACTTGATGGCGTCGAGATAGGCCTCATTATCGTGTTTTTCTGCCTTTTCGGAGGCATTCTTTCCGGGTTCCCGGTGGCCTTTGCCATCGGTGGGGCCGGGGTCATTTCCTTCGGGATCATCGCAGCGCTCGACAGTGCCGGGCTGTTGATCCATCAGGCAATCGACACCGGGTCGCAAGCCTATAGGGATCTGGTGAATTCCGGTGTCAAAGCGGACGCCGTATCCGTGTTCCGATACCCGGACTTGCCAAGGATTGCCGAGCCGGTGTTTGTCTCGGGCTGGGAAACGGCACTGGACCGCAACGTTTCGTTCATCGTGAACCGTATGAACGAGCGCGTACTGGCGGGGCAGTCTATCGAGACACTGCTGGCCGTGCTGATGTTCGTGCTGATGGGTATCACGTTGGAACGCTCGAAGATTGCCAACGATCTGCTGACGACGATGGCGCGCGTCTTTGGACCGCTTCCGGGTGGTCTGGCTGTGTCGATCGTGGTTGTGGGGGCGTTTCTTGCGGCTTCAACCGGTATCGTTGGTGCGACCGTTGTGACCATGGGCCTGTTGGCTCTGCCAACCATGTTGCGGAACAATTATTCGCCAGAACTCGCAACTGGCGTGATCGCGGCTTCGGGTACGCTGGGACAGATCATTCCACCGTCGATCGTGATCGTTCTGCTGGGTACACTGGCGGGCGATCTGTACTCGACAGCGCAGGAGACGCGGGCTGTTGAGGCAGGGTGTACCGACGCGCTGACCTATCTAGGGGAGCCTGCGGTTGTGTCGGTCGGGACGTTGTTCCAGGCGGCGCTTTTGCCGGGGATCCTATTGGCGCTGCTCTATGCTCTTTATGCGTTTGGATATGCGCTCCTGAATCCGGACAAGGCGCCTGCCGTTGCAATGTCGGGTGGGTCTGGTGAGCCAATCACCCGGTCAGAAGGTCTGACCTGGCTGCTGGGCGCACCGGTTGCGTTGATTGTCGGAGCCGTTCTGCTGGGAAATGTCGGTGTTATCGGCAGCCAGAATGTCTCGGTCTCGGCCTTCTCGGATATCGGGCAGGGCGCGTCCCTGCGCACCAACGTGTCGGAAGAATGTAAAGTAGCAATGATCGATCTACACGGTCAGTCCGCGTGGGATCAGGCCGTGGCCGAGCAGGAAGCCATTGACGCAGCAGGTGGCGCAGCTGAATCGCAGCGCTTGACCGAGGAAGAACTGGCAGCAGCCCAGCAGGAAATGATCGCAGAAGCAGCACCGATTGGAACAGGTGTGGCCGTTGTCGTCCTACTGTTGGGTCTGACCCTGGTTCTGGGCCGTGGGATCGCACCGTCGCGCGCGCCGCAGCCGTTGATCCTGGGTGCGATTGGTTTGCTGCTGATGTTGCTGGTCGATATCCTGATGATCTCGCCCACCACATCTTCTGGTGCGACATTCGTGTTGCTCGCATTGCCGTTCGCGCTGGCCATTTATGGCTGTAAGGAAGCTGCTGCACGCTGTGCGACCAATGATCTGATCCGAGTGGTTTTTCCGCCGCTGGTTCTGATCATCGCGGTGCTGGGGTCGATCCTGGGCGGCGTGACCAACCCGACACCGGCTGCTGCGTTGGGTGCGGGTGGTGCGATCATGCTGGCGGCGTATCGCAAGCTGCAGGATCAGGGCCGGTCTGGCAAAGTGATCATTTGGTCGACCTTTGCCGTGATGATTGCATTGCTGATGGGGGTCAACTTCGATCTGCGCATCAGTCAGGGCAATGTGCCGTTTGAAACCTGGATCGCCTTCATCATCGCATATGCGTCATACCTGTATGCCCTGTTCGGGCTGCTGTTCGGGTGTTGGGTGCTCTATTCCAGCGGAGTTCTGACTCCGGTGGTGCGAGAGACGGCCAAGGTGACCTCGATGGTGTTCACCATCCTGATCGGGTCGCAGTTGCTGAACCTGGTGGTGATTTCCTTCGGAGGGGAGCACTATATCCAGCAGTTCCTGAAAAGCTTTGACAATGAGTTCACGGTCTTCCTGATCGTGATGCTGGTGCTGTTCATTCTGGGCTTTGTGCTGGATTTCCTCGAGATCATATACATCGTGATTCCCATCGTGGGCCCGGTGATCTATGGCGGTTCTTTTGATCCCAAATGGGTGACGATCATGGTGGCGGTGAATCTGCAGACGTCGTTCCTGACACCGCCCTTCGGGTTTGCGCTGTTCTATCTGAGGGGGGTGGCGCCAAAAGAGGTCACGACCGGGCATATCTATCGAGGAATCATACCGTTTGTGTTGATCCAGGTGGTCGGTATTGCGATCTTGTGGTTCTTCCCCTCGATCGTCACCATAGTGCCGGATCTGATCCCGAATTGATCCCGGTTAACAAAATGCAAAGGGGGCCCGGTGGCCCCCTTTTCTTTTTTTGTGTTGGGAAAGGGGCCAGCCCCTTCTTGGCCCGTGGCCAATTCATCCCCGGGATATTTCTGGCCAGATGAAGCGGCGGATCAGGTGAATTGGATCAGGTCCCACCGATTGCCGAAGGGGTCGCGCCAGACTGCGACGTTGCCATAGGGCTCAGAGCGGGGGTCTTCTTCGAATGTGACACCCTGCGCCAGCATGTCGACATGGTCGCGGTGGAAATCATCGGTTTGTAGGAAGAATCCGACGCGGCCACCGGTCTGGTTGCCAATGGCGGCCTCTTGCTCGGGGCCGACGGCCTTGGCAAGAAGAATGGCGCTGCCCTTCGATCCGGGTGGGGCGACCAGCACCCAGCGTTTGCCGGCGCCCAGGTCGATGTCTTGCAGGAGCTGGAACTTGAGTGTTTCGGTGTAAAATGTGATCGCGGCGTCGTAATCGGGCACTACAAGGGCAACCGCGTGCAGGTTCTGCTTCATGGCATTGTCAGCCTTTGGTCGGATGTCGGTCGGGCAGCTGGATATTGGCCACTTGTTCTGCAATGGGCGCTGCGGACAACGGGTGATGCGCAGCGTCGGAAAAAGCATTGGGATTGTTGATCTTCTGCCATTGACCTTGAATATAGGCTTCAAGCCCAGAGAACTTAGCTTTGTAGCCCATTTTGGGGCTGCCAGGGACCCAGTAACCCAGATAGATATAGGGCAGGCCGGCCTCGCGTGCGATGTCAATATGATCCAGGATCATATAGGTGCCCAGCGAGTTCTGGGGCTGGTTCGGGTCATAGAAGGAATAAACCATGCTCAGCCCGTCATCGAGCACATCGGTTAGGCTGACAGCGATCAGGTCGCCTGTTTCCGGGTCTGCATATTCTACCACGCGGCTGCGGATCGGGGTTTCTTCGACCATGGCGGCAAATTCGAACACGTCCATGTCCGCCATACCCCCGTCGGCGTGCCGGGTATCGAGATAACGGCGGAACAGCTCGTATTGTTCGTCCGTGGCCCAGGGCGATGTTGCGCGGCGTAGCAGATACCCGTTGCGCCTGGCCGCGCGCTTCTGGCTTTTGGTGGCGCGGAAGGCCGAGACATCTATTCGGGCGGACAGACAGGCGGCGCAATCCGTGCAGGAGGGTCGGTAGAGCACATTCTGAGATCGACGAAACCCCTGTTGAGACAGTGAATTGTTCAGCTGTTCCGCGCCTTCGCCTTGAAGGGCTGTGAACAGTTTACGCTCCATCCTGCCGTCGAGATAAGGGCAGGGTTGCGGGGCGGTTACATAAAACTGTGGCGCTATTGGCAGCGTGTGTCGCATGAAGTTCCCATTTAGCCTCGGGACGGATGATAACAATCGTTCCCGAGACCGCCAAGTGATTCACGCAGCTGGTTTTCACGCCCTTTGGTTGATCATGACCGTGCCCAGGAAACTGTCGGTCAGCCCCTGACCGCGGGCGCTGGTCAACATCATGATGACCGAAATGATCTGGATTACGGCAACGGCCATGCTGACGAAGTAGCCAGCAGTGTGCGCGATGGCCTTGCCCATATCCATACGCTCGCCAAATGCATCACGAAGCTCGATCCCCATGAACCGCATTCCAAGCGTGGCGGAGCCGTTGGCGATGGTCACGACGCGGTAGACGAAGCTGACAACCGCGTAAATCAGAGCCAGAAAGAACAGGCCCAAACCTGCGGTGAGAAGGATTGCGACCGTACAGAGCAGCGAGATGAACGCGACATCGAACAGCCACGCGACAAATCGCTTGGTCGCGACCGAGCTGTAGAATTCGGGTTGGGTATCCGGGTCAGGCAGATGGTTCATTCTTCATGTCCGAAATAGGGGTTGAGGCACCCTGACCCGAAATACCGGGTCAGGGCAAGGCTCATCAAGCAGGCGCGCCGTTGCCGTCGTCTTCGTGGTTTTCGCGTGCGCGATCGTCCATGAACTGGTCGAACTCGGCCTTATCCTTGGCTTCGCGCAGGCGGCGCAGGAAAGCCTCGAAATCCTGTTGTTCGCGTTCCAGACGGGCCAGGGTATCGGTCTTGTAGGCGTCAAACGCGCTGTTTCCCGAAGGCTTCATTGCGCTCATGTGGCTGTGCCAGGATTTGCGGCGGCTGCAGGATTTGCTGAACATGCGTTTGCTCCAGATCATGTAGGCCAGAAGGGCAAGGCCAACGGGCCAGAAGAATATGAAACCAAGGACCATGGCGGCGATCCAGGCCCCTTTGCCTTTGTCGTCCAGCCAGGCTTCAATTCGGTAAAGCCATCCCGGATTTGCGGGGACGGCGGGGTCGGAAAGTGCAGTCATGAAAGCTCTCCAGGGTTGATGTAAACTGTTTTCACATTGTCTAGATGGGGGCGCTTTCGGGTGATGCAAGGGGTAATGTGAAAAAGATTTACATTCCGCCATTCGGTTGACGCAGAACATCTCGGATCGCAGGGCGCGGATGTATGTAGCGCGCCACGGATCCTTGCAAACTTTGACACGGATGTTTGCAGCAACTCTAAACTCAGGCTGAAGTGAGCCCACTGTCGCCGTTAGTCACGCTTCGGCCTTCTGCACGTGCGGCACGTCGCAAACGGCGCCGAGTGATCGTTCAGGGAAAGACAACAGCGGCAGAGAGGCGCCAATACAAAGTTTAGCACTCTGGCTCTAACCGCCATTTTCTATCTTCACGGATAAACCGCTTGCTCGGGTCACTCTGGAGGTGTGTCTTAAATACATAGTCGCGGCTATCAGGGTACTGCATAATCTCAGTAACCAAATCGGATGACTGTGTGTTGGGATCAACAAGGTCGCTGCTGGCAAGCTCTTGTAGCCAGCGCTCTGACATTTGGATCTTTATAGTCCTAAAATCGAAGAGCCCGACGTCCGAGAATAGCTTCGAGAGATCGTAAAGTACTTGGTCAATCGCCCCTATGCTATAAAGCACCCGAGAAATATCTGTGGTTGCTCCAAGCAGAACTGCAGCTTCGTCGATCCCAAATCCTTTACTCACCAAGTCCCTAACAACATAAACTAGGTGATAGTAGGTTCCTGCGATGGAAGCGATTTGAGGGCGCAAGTTGAAAAAATCGTCGGATTGATCGGCGTACTTTGACCTGACTTCATCTTCGCCAAATAGATCGATCGCTGACTTTACGTAGTGAACTGGACCCGAGAATTCTGAGATTCGCGAATAATCCAGAGGCTTATCCGGACTTTGGATTTTGACCATCTTGCTTTCATGGTGCGTGAAGATTTCATAGTTTCGGTCACCTGGAAGCTCCCCCTTTTCAACCATTCTTTCTATCAGTTTCCGAACCAACTCATGGCTGGGAGCCAGATTGGAAAATGTCCAATCTAAGATCATACTTTCCTTTTTTGTTGCCAATTGCAGCAAATCTCGTCTCTTCTCGTGGGCCTCCGTTAATTGAATTTGCTCTCGCATTAACTTTATTTGGCGGTTCATTCTCGCAATCGTGAAACCAGCCGCTACTAGAGCTAACACCGCAGTACCAAGTGCCGCACCAATTGTTGACCAGAAGGATAGCCAATCACTTTTGCTCAGCGTATCGGGACTTGGCTCAAGGAGTGTGACCAGCCCGTGCCAGAACGTGACTACGAAACGCGCTGGCGTTTCAATGATGTCAAATGCGACGGACGCGAAAAACTCAGTCAGCAATTTCTTCTCCTTTGAAGGGATGTAAATTGGCGCGCTGCCGCCATCCGTGCAAAATTGCGACTATTCCCGCAGACGTTCAAGGTCGATTGGCTGCTGCACTAAATTCCAGCTTCAGATTAGAGCGTAAGAGTTTTGTAGTCCGATTCTGCACTATTGCCGCCATTGGAGCCAACACGTGCCGCAACCACAGCGAACGGCAGCTGCGTGGCACAAGATGACAACGTTCTTGCCGCCCTCAATCGTTTGCAGCCTCTATCAAATTGCCATACCCGGTATGACACACAGTAGCGCAGGTGGAAGAAAACCGCGCGCAAGATCACGTCTTTCGGAAAATGCGCACCCTTAAATGAGAGCGTCACGGTATGCTCCTGTTATGTTCTAGTGCGCGCCACCAGAAAAGCAGTCAACCTGACAGGTAGGGACGAAGTTTGAGACAGAACCTTGTCAAAAACCGCGATGTGGTCGAATGGGGTAACATAGTCATCGGATCTGAGGTCGGTGGCGCTTGTAGCAAACGAGATGATACGCTCCTTGCTGTCTGTTTCATTCCAGGAGGCTTTGAAGGTGTAGACGCCTCCGGGCCTGACATTCATCGTAACACGATAAGTGATTCCCAATCGGCTCATTGGCTGCGGTCAGGTGCAAGAATCATAGCGAAGGACAGAGCGGGATTCTCCGCTCGACGAATTTAAAGGCAGACTGCTATTGCGCCGGTGGTTTGTCTGAACCACTGCACCGCGAGGTGACCGAAACGACCTGTTTAGGCTGCGCCCATTGGTGAGCTTGTCCGCATATCACCTTGAATTCGTTTATCACCTGCCACCAGCCTTGGCCGCAGGTGCGGCAAAAGCACCGAAGAGTGGCGGTTTCGCACAGGCACGAATCCGAAATGATCGGTTGCCGGGCGCCATCTTCGGGCACCAGCTTTCGTGACAAATGCCCGTTATTGGTGTATGGTCGAGCGTTATTAAGATGTCGGCAACAGATCGAAATCTCGATCCATATGTGACGGCATTTGACGGGATTTTTTCGTGGAGAATGAATTTAGATACGCACCTGCAGCGGTGACGGTTGATGGGCTATTTGCAGTCCCGGTCAAAATTGAATCGGTCACAGCAACCTATGCGATTGATGCTGCTGCAAAGACCGCCTCCGCAACAGCAGAGATGGCGTTCACCTTGGGGTTGCATGATGGCTTTCCGGTCTTTGATCTCAGGCAGACGATTGCGTCCGCAACGCTCGACGGTGTATCAATTAGCCCTTCGGATATGGCGCATCACGACTTCGGCGGTGGCGTCAACGCCGAGATGCGCATTCTCGAACATTGGCTGATCGCAGGCACATCGCACCTGCTGAGCCTGGACTATGCGTTGCAGCAGCCGGCGTCACCCAACTCCCGGGGCCTTATCTGGGAGGCCGGATCGTCGCGCCTGTCATTCGATTTCTTCCTCAGTGATCTGAACCCGGCACGGTATCTGGAAAGCTGGCTGCCTTCGTCCATGCTGTGGGGGGCGTTTCCCGTCACGCTGGACATCTCGATGTCGGGCGCGCCCGCGCATGTGCTGATGTCGAACGGTGCCGTTTCCGTGTTGGGGACAAATCACTGGTCGATCGAGTTTCCAGCAGATTTCGCACCCTGTTCGCATTTTTTGGTGATTGAGGCTGCGGACAGGATCACGACGCAAACGCAGAACACCATCCTGCCTGGGGGGCAGGCGGTTTCGATCGAGGTGGCAAGACGCACCAGCGATAGCGTCGATCTGGCATCCGGCGCTGCAAGCATCGCCGCGGATCTTGCAACCAATACCTCGCAAATTGGCCCCTACCGTCACGGCGGGCGTTACGTCGCTCTTCTGACGGATCCCGGCTATCACAACATGGAATATGACGGGGCCACCACGACCAGCACCGGGGCGCTCTCGCACGAAGTTTTCCACAGCTGGTGGGCCCGCGGTCTGGTCCCGGCACAGGGTCAGGACGGGTGGCTGGACGAGGCATGGACGAGTTACAACACTGGGGCGGGCGGGCCATCCGCGACTCCGCTGGATTTGGCGGACCCGCCGGTCACGCTGTGGCCGGGGAACCCCTGGGCGCGGACCACGCCGGGGGCGTCCTACGGGCATGGCGCCAGCGTCTTTTCGGGTATCGCCGCTGACATCGGGATCAATGCGCTGCAAAGTCATATGTCCGCGATCTATCAATCCGCGCAGCGACGCCACTACAACACCCCAGGGATCGAAGCTGAACTGATCCGCAGATCCGGGCATATGCCCATCGCGGACTACTTTGAGCGTTTTGTCTATGGCGGCGATACCGCCCAGCCTGGTGCAGCCAATCTGCACCTGCGCGATGCGTCTGATGATACCGGTACCGAGCCTTATTCGGGGACCTTCTGGCTGTCGCCTGACGTGTGGGTGCGACAGGCCGAAGATGGCGGCACCAGCCCGCAAAGCCCGGAATTCGGTCAGGACAACTGGCTTTATGCCCGGGTGAGAAATCGCGGTTCCGCAACCGCCCGGTCCTTCGTCGTGGGCTTCAAGCTGCAGGTCTGGGCGGGAACCGAGTTCGTCTATCCGGGCGACTGGTTTCCACTGACCGGTGTGGCCGTCGGGTTCGATCTGGCGCCGGGGGCGTCACAGATCATGCACACCCGCTGGCCTGCGGGCGACATTCCGGCCGAAGGCACTCATGGCTGTCTGCTGGCCATGGCATGGTGTCTGGACGATCGGCCGGTTCCCGGACGGCATGTCTGGGAAGAGGACACGCTGGCGCAGCGCAACATGACGGTTGTCGATCTGGCCCCCAATGAATGGGAACACTATGCCCTGCGCATCGGCAGCCGCTACCGGAAATTTGCGGAATTTCACCGGCTGGAACTGCTGCGTTCACGCACCGCGCGCGCCGTCGAGGTGCAGCTCACCCATCGCGATCCCGCGCGGGTCGAGGCCCTGTTTCGCAGCGCCGAACGGCTGAAGACCGCCGATGCGCCGCACGCCGCAAAAGCGAAGAGTGCCATCCTGGATCCCGGACCAATTCTGTTGGTCGGCGGATCTGCAACCCTGCGCCCGGCACCGGGATCAAGCCTTACCTTCGTGAAGAGATCGCAGCTTTGGCCTGTGGGCGGCGCGCAGGGCGCGCGCCTGGTGAAAACCCGCGAGGGCGGGCTGGCCATCGCGTTCGATCCCGGGCCAAGGGCTGGCCTACTCATCGGGCTGTTGCCGGGGCAGGAGCATCACTTCCAGCTCTGTCTGCGCGCGCCAAAGACCCCGCCGAAAGGCGGTCGTATCGACCTCGTCCAAAGCGATCGCGAAGGCCGGGCAGTGGGTGGCGTGTCCTACGGCCTGGGAAACCCTGAAGAAATGGAGCCGCGGCAATGACACCTCCCGTTCTATATTTCGACCTGGGCAACACCCTGGTTCACGGGCCATCCGACAACCGGGTGCCGCTGCCTGACGCGGTCGCCACGATCGAGACGCTCTGGCAACGCGGCTACCGGATCGGGATTCTGTCCAACCAGCCGGTCGGGATGACGAATGCGCTGATGATCGACAAGCTCAATGACTACGGGCTGGACGCCGCAAAATTCGACGCGATCACGTTTTCCTCGGAATTTGATCCGCCCAAGAGCAAGCCGGACCCGGAAATCTTTGACCACGCGCTGAGCAAGGTTGGGTACACGGCGGGCAGCATACGCACGGTTTTCATCACCGAAACACTGAACCATATCGAGGCGGCGCGCAATCTTGGCTGGCGGGCGATCCACACCCCCTACAACGCCACCTGTACAACTGCCTCGGGGGAATGCGTCGAGGCACTGGACGATCTTCTCGACCTGTTTCCCCCGCTTGAGGTCGACGTCTACATGCGGGACAATTCAGGCGATGACGGAGACGAGCCGTCGAGCGGCAGTTTTTGGAATTCGCCGGACCTGTGGATTCGCAATCAGAACGATGGCGGCACCGCGCATCAGAACCCGGAAGCCGGGACCGACAACTGGTTTCATACGCGGTTGCACAATCGCGGAGAAGGCATCGCACGTCTCGTGCTGGTCACCCACGCTGTTCAGGAATGGGCCGGAACGCAATTCGTGCACCCGAACGATTTCGTCCCGCATACCGCAATGATCGGGATACTCAATCTAGTGCCGGACGAGCCGCAGATCGCGGTCGTCAAGTGGGAAGCGGACAATGTCCCGCCCGAGGGCACCCATGCCTGCTGGCTGTCCGCCGCCTATTTCACCGGGGACGCAATCGCCACAGGATCTCATGTCTGGGACTCCAACAACCTCGGGCAGAAAAATCTCTCGGTCGTCGAGATGGCGCCGGGCGAGACTGCGGAAATGGCCTTTGTGATCGGCAATCGTGCCGTGCTTACCTCCCGCCGCGTGGTTCTCGAGCTCTGGCAATCCGTCAAGGGCCCTATGCTGTCGGCCGCGATCCGCAGTCAAAGCGCCCCGGCGCTGGGCCGGGCGGTGCGGCGCAGCGGCATCTTCGCGCATGTCGCACGATCCGCGCCGCCCAGGAAAAACGTCGGCCTACGCTTTCTGACCGAAGCACGTGTGGAACTGACCGAGCTGCTGGACGCGAGCAATGACACCGCCGTATTCGACCTCGCTCCGGGGTCCGAGATGACATTTCCGCCCGGAAAAGCCGCTGAGAAGAAGCCGCGCGTATGGCCCGATATGCGGCTGACGGCGCGCCTGCGCAAGGATACGAAAGGCAACGAAGAGGTTGTTTTTGATCGCGCCGCGTCCAGTGGCATCGCGCTTGGGCTGCGCGAGTGCGAACTGTTGCCCGCCACATTGCGGTTGACCGCCCCGAAAGATGCCAGCGAGGGCGACCGGATCCGCGTCGATCTGGTCCAGCGCGATGATGATGGCACCGTGATCGGCGGCATCTCGGTCTCGGTCGTCATCAGGGCCCGCAAATCCCGGAAATCCCCCGCGAAGAGACGCTCCAAGACTGCCCGCAAGAAGTCGTAACAAACAGACTATGGGAGACATTTGTCATGAAAGAATTTTATCGTTCCGACCTGAAAGCGCATGTCCGCACCGATGACGGGAACCATGTCCGCAAGATCCGCCATAGCCAGCAATACTGGGAAAGTCCGGTTGGAGGCGGCGGGCTGGCGACGGCGACACGCTATCTGCGGGATCTGGCAAGCGTCTACGAAATCGCGACGCCACGCCTCGACAATCTTGAAACGAAGGTCACGTATCTCGATCCGAAGAAAGCCCCGGAAGACTACCGGCTGTCCGACGAAAAGGGGCGGTTCGACGGGCGCGTCTACGGGTTCTTCCAGACTTACCTCAACGTGCCGGTCTGGCGCGCCGGACTGCGCGTCACCATCAAGCAGGGACCCAACCGCGTCATCGCCTCGGAGGACACGACAGTGCCTGGCGTCGATGCCAAGCTGCCGTCGCGCAAGACGATAGACCGGTGGCGGTCGGTGTTTGTGAACGCGAATACCGTCACGACCCAGACCCATGCCCTGCGCGCGAACGCCGACCTGCGCACGACCACCTTCGGGCCTGCCGCGGGCGAGGCCGGAGAAGATGGCGAGCAGCCGGGCAGCGACCTGATCCGCAAGGCGCTTACCTTCCAGGAAAGTGGCGAGGATCAGCGGGTCTCTAGCCGTTTGATCCAGGGGCGGTTCTGGATCTACCGTTTTGATCCCGACCTCCGCCTCGATCCGCATCACCGGCACGATCCGAACCCGGTCATCCAGGAGGACGACGCGCCAGCCCGCCGCCGGAGCAAGCGCAGCGGGGGGGAGGTGTTCGATCACGGAATGCCGCAGCCCTTCGATCTGCCGGCCGTCCCCGACCGGATCAAGGATGGGTCGGATTACATGGTGGCCGAGGTCAATTTCGAGCTGACGGTCGGTGCGGATAAACGGGTCTGGCGCATGCTGGTCGAGTTGGAAAGCAATGCCGTTCTATACCTGCGCTCGCTCTCGGGCTGCGTCGACGGGCTGGTGTTCGAAGACGACCCGATCACCAAGACCGGCAACACCGCGTTGAACAGCGCGTCGAACAACGCAACGCTCAATCCCCAGAGGGACGACGTGACACTGCAAAACCTCGATCCGCCCTCGGGCGGCACGCAGTCGCTGATCGGCACTTATGCGGAAGTGACGCAGGTTGCCGGCCTCGATCCCGGAGAACCCACCGAACCCACAGGCACCGATTTCGACTATGATGCCCGGACGCATGATTTCGCGTCCGTGAGTGGCTATTTCCATGTCGACCGGATCTTTCGGACGATGGAGGATTTGGGCTTTACCGTGATCGGCGATTACATGGCGAATACGAGCTTTCCGATCCCCGTCGATATCCGGTACTGGTCGAACAATACGATCAACGCGCTCTGCAACGGCAACGGGTCGGGCGGCATCGGGTCCGTGGGCTACGGCCTGATGGATACCACCGATACCACGAATCCGCTGGGCCGCGCCGCCGACCCCCGCGTGCACCTGCACGAAGTGCTGGGCCACGGCATCCTCTATGAAGGGGTCGACTTCGCCAATTTCGGCTTTTGTCACAGCGCCGGTGACGTTCTGTCGATGATCTATTTCGACCCGGACTCGAACTGCTGGGGCGTCGATGGCACCGCGGTCAGCAAGCCGGGTGATCTCCGGTTCACCTATGTGCCATGGCATCCATCCCTGAACCGCCGGGCAGACCGGGACATCGCGGATGGCTGGGCCTGGAACGGCTCGCGCGATACCGGCGGCTATCCGTCCGAAGAGATACTGTCGACGACACTGTTCCGGTTCTATCGCGCCATTGGTGGTGATCATCCCAATCTGGGCCGCCGACAGTTTGCCTCGCGCATGTCGATGTATCTGATCATGCGCGCGATCGGGGACCTCACCTCGGGCACCAATCCCGCCTATGCGCGTGATTTCTGCGATCAGCTGATGAGCACCGACGCGCTCAACTGGACCAGCGAAGGCGTCTTTGGTGGTGCCTATCACAAGGTGCTGCGCTGGTGTTTCGAACAGCAGGGCGAATATCAGACTCCGCTGGTGGTCGATGGCATCGCTCCGGACGGGACGATAACGACCGCCGGTGATCCGCCCGATACCGATGTCTATATCGATGACGGGCGCGCCGGAGGGTATGACTTTCAGCATGTCCACTGGAACACCACGACGATATGGAACCGGCGCATGGCGGACGGGATCGAGGCCCACCAGGAACCGGCCCTGAACGAAGTGAATTACGCCTATGTGAAGATCAAGAACCGGGGCACGGCGCAGGCGCAGAACGTGGTTGTCTACGGCTATCACACGAAACCCGGGGCCGGGCTCAACTGGCCCGCTGATTTCGAGGCTTTCAGCACGCCGTCAGTCAATGCCGGCACGCTGGGCGCGAACGATTCCGAAGAAAAGATCATCGGACCGTTCGATTGGACGCCGAACATCAACGCCTACGGTCATGATTGCATGCTGATAGTCGTGACCGCCGATGGCGATGCGTCGAATATCGACAATTTCACCGCCGGTGAAACCATCCCCGAATGGCGTCTTGTCCCCAACGACAACAATGTGGGTCAGCGAAACGTCAATCCGGTTCCGGGCGGCGGCGGCGAGCAGGGCCTGATGGCCGGGCTCGACAATGTGAGTTTCTGGGCGGGCAATCCCAACCCGGAACGCGGTCAGATGACTTTCGACATCCATCTGCCCAGACTTCTGCGTGATCGTGGCTGGCGGCTGGAGCTCGTCGGTGTGGGCGCGGGCTTTTCGCTGGCCTCGGGGGCCAAGCGCGAGGTGTTCATCAAACTGCATCCCGGACAGCCCTTCACGCGCGACTCGGTCGAAACGGCCTCGGACCGGGATATCCGCATTGATGTTCTGGCCAATGATGGGCTCGTCGGCGGCATGACCTATCGGCTCGACCCGGATATCAAACGGCCCTACAACGCCGACAAGCCCAAAGACAAGGATTGCCTTGACGAGGCGCAGCGCCTTGCGAAATGCCTCGGTATCGATCAGGATATCAGCAAGGTCTGCGTCAAGGAGATCGTGCTGGGTCTGAAGGTCAAGTCGGACGATTGCTGTTAGCATCTGTATTTCTCAGACGTTCAGAGTGGACCGTTTTTGCTGAGATTTGAGGAGAGGGTGTTGTCACGTTAATTTCCGGTCGACCAAGCAATGCTGATGCTTAGGTTTCAAGCTGCTCGGGTGGCTGCATTCCAGACGCCATATGCCTCGAGACGGTGGTATCGAAGTGTTGAGGCGGAGCGGCGGCGAGCGGGAACGCTGATGCAATTACGGATGATTGAATGGGTCCCCACGAACCGCTGAAGTCCGCCTGGAGACCGATACCCTTGCATCGCTCACTCTCGCTTTCGGAACGGCAAGTGGTTGTTTTAAGCGCGGTTGTTTAGGCCCTTGTGCGACCAATGATCCAGGCCCGGGGCGACCTCTCGCTTGGTAGCACTATACGACCTTGGCTTGTCGGTGATGATACGTTTGGGAATGAAGCCGAGACTCCTTATCAAACGCCGCAACAACCGATTTGCTGCCCGTTTGTCCCGTTTCGGTTGGAGGATTTCGTTCAGCACGACGCTATGCTAATCGACCGCACGCCATATCCAAAACTTGCGACCTTGAAGAACCAACTGGCGGTATGGGTAATCAGTCTCTGTATCCAGCCCGGCATCCATTAGGGGCCGACGCCGTTGCCGAAATTCAGTTTCTGCTCTTCGGTCAGAACGTCAATACTGGGTCGCTTCTTGACGTCGCCTTCAGACTGTCGCTGATAACCGCCTTCAGGCCGCGTTCACCTGCGATCTGTCCAACGATCCGCTCGATCGAGAGACCCAGCCAGTCGCGCGTTTTTCGGGCGCGGACTTCGCCCAGCATGTCCGTCGCCTTCGCGTCGATTGTAAGGGTGGCCGGGTCGAAGTCGCCAGACCGGTCATCGACCACAAAACGGCCCATCGACACCAGATTGCCGGTAAAGCCCATTGCCATCTCCAGCGCCGCGCCGGTCGGGGGCCGGGCCAACTGAAAGTCATGGTTGTCCACGCGGAACTCTGCGGTGTCAGACTTGGACCCGGCTTTGTTAGTGATCGTCATACTGATCAGACGATCCTGAAATGATGCCGTGACATCGGTGCCGTCTGCGAGGATGCGAAAGTCGATTTCCATGCCTCAACCCCAAAGCCGTTTTGGTGTCCTGACCGGATGTTGCTGAACAACCGGGAGGGTGATCACCAGCCCCTTCGGCAGGACCGGCCCCATTGCTGCCAGGCCGGGGTTGGCTTCGTAGACGACAATGGCGAAATCCTCGCGGCCGTAATGAGCCTTGCAGATTTCATCTACCATGTCGCCGTCGATGGTTCGGTACGTTGTCACAGAATACCCCCGATCAAACCTGTGAGGCCCTGTGCATCCGGGCCATAGGGTTTTGACGTCAGAGAGAATTCGATCTGGCGCGGGCCCCCGTCAGGCATGAAGTAGCTTTTGCGTTCCTCGACCTGAACAATCACCCAGCGCTTTCAGACCCCACCCAACCTGTCGACCATCATCAACAGCATCTTCAAAGCTGCCTGCGCCCGCATCAACTCTACCTGCCGCAAACCAACTTTGAAATGCAGGTAAATGACCCCTTCAATGGTGATTTGCTGAGCGCTTTGGCCCAAGTATTGCAGGGCGGCTTCCCGCCCGATCCGGTTGACCTCGGTCCAGCGATGCCCGGCACTTCGGGCCATCTTTTGATAGGCCCCGTTTGACATGCCAAACCGGAAAACACCGAGCGCCATCATCACACCGCCAAACTGCATCAGTAATCCACCCGGTCATTAAGATCCGCGTTCCGCTTTTGTTTGAGGCGCTCAATCTGGTCTCGCACCATGCACGCGATCTCTGCCGGATCGGTACCTGGCGGTGGTGCGATCGTGATGGTGATCGTGTCGCCACCTCGCATGCCCTGGAGCCCACCAGACAGAGTTGAGATCGGTGGTCGGCTGTCGATCATACCCGACAGCTCGCTTTCCCGACCGAGTTTAACCAACAAATCCATCACCGGCACGAGTGACAAGTGCGCCTCATACGGCTTGTTTAATCAGGTATTGCGGCACTCAAGAGGGATTGCAGTATTTGGTGTCACAATTTTTAGAACCGAAGCGCAGACGCCCATTTTAACGGTTTTTGAAAGCCACTATGGTTCAAGCAACTTTTAGGGAGGTGCTTGGCGATGAGCCCTTTTTTACAACGCCCTTCCGGCTTCTTCCAGTTTCCTGCAATAACAAGTGTCACACAACAATGAATATGACTGAAAACAAAACGGCGCCTGCGCTGAATGATATCCTGGATCTGGAAAAACAGGTATGGATGGCGCTGGTGGAAGGAAATGCAAACGCGGACCGGGCTTTGCTGAGTGCGGATTTTTTGGGGGTTTATCCCACCGGGTTTGCCAATCGAGACGATCATGTCGGTCAATTTGCGGACGCGCCGACGATGGCGGAGTTTGACCTGAGCGATGCGCGGTTGCGCGTTTTGACGCCTGACATTGTGCTGTTGTCCTATCGGGCAGAATATCTGCGACCGGGTGCAACACGGCGTGACACCATGCTGATTTCCTCGCTCTGGGAAAGAAGAAACGATGTCTGGGTCAACAGCTTCAGTCAGGACACACCTCTTCAGGAGATCTGATCAGAATGCCCCATTGACGATCACACACGGCAATGCGCAGTTTGCGGGCATGACTGACGCTCTTGCTATTACCCGACTTCCACGTGCTTTTGATCCGTCTTTAGGCGACGAGGCACGGGCTTTGATCCCAGGATTGACTAAGGGGTTAGGGGATTTGGTTGCGGGAACCGCCGGGTCCAGCCCTTATCTGAAAGGTCTGATCGAGCGGGAGAAGGATTGGCTGCCTGAGGCCCTGATGCAACCGGATCAAGCGCTGGCGGAGGTCATGACCGCTGCACGCGACCTGCCGCCAGACCAGTTGAAGCCCGGCTTGCGGCAAGCCAAGCGGCGAATGGCTCTGCTCACGGCATTGGCCGATATTGCAGGTGCTTGGTCTTTGGAGAAGGTCACGGCGGCACTGACCGATTTCGGAGCTCTGGCAGCGGATATTGCAGCCAAGGCCGAGATTGCAGCATTGATCCGGCGCAAAAAGCTGCCCGGGATGACCGAGGAAGATGTCGAAACTGCAGCCGGTTTGGTCATCCTGGCGATGGGCAAGATGGGCGCGCATGAGCTGAACTACAGCTCGGACATAGATCTGATCGTTCTGTTTGACGAGACGCGATTTGACCCAGATGACTTTTATGAGGCCCGGCAGGGTATGGTTCGGGCAACGCGGAATTTCTGCGCAACGCTCAGCGACAAGACGGCTGATGGGTATGTGTTTCGAACCGATCTGAGGCTGCGCCCCGATCCCGCCGTGACACCGGTTTGCATGGCGATGGAGGCGGCTGAACGGTACTATGAAAGCCTTGGCCGTACCTGGGAGCGCGCGGCTTACATCAAGGCGCGGCCCTGTGCTGGGGATCTGGCCGCGGGTCAACGATTTCTGGACAGCCTGCGCCCCTTTGTATGGCGCCGCCATCTGGACTTTGCCGCCATTCAGGACGCCCACGATATGCGTCTGCGTATCCGGGAAAACAAAGGAACAGGTGGGTCTTTGTCGATTCCCGGCCACGACATGAAGCTGGGGCAGGGCGGTATCCGAGAGATCGAGTTCTTTACCCAGACCCGTCAACTGATCGCGGGCGGCCGCGACGCGGACTTGCGGGTGAGGGGGACTGTTCCGGGGCTGGCTGCACTGGCCTCGAAGGGCTGGGTGCCGCAGGACGTGGCCGAAAAACTGACCGATCATTACCGGGCGCACCGCGAGGTCGAACACCGCATTCAGATGATTCACGACGCTCAGACCCATAAAGTGCCAAATTCGCCGGATGGGATAGAACGGGTCGCTTGCCTGATGGGGATCAGCAGCGCCGAGTTGACACAAGACCTAACCCGCCGCCTGACTGAGGTGCATGAGTTGACCGAGGGGTTCTTCGCTCCGGGCCACTCACCAGCCCCCGCGCTGGTTCAGGACGTGGAGTTCGACAAAAACATACTGGCCCGTTGGACGACGTATCCGGCCTTGCGAAGCCAGCGCGGCGCTCGGATTTTCGAACGCCTGCGGCCCGAATTGCTATCACGCCTTGCCAAAACGGCCAAACCGGACGAGGCGCTTATGGCCTTGGACGGGTTTCTGGCCGGTCTGCCCGCCGGGGTGCAGCTGTTTTCACTGTTCGAAGCAAACCCGCATCTGATTGACCTTTTGGTCGATATTGTTGGCACATCCCATGCGCTTGCCTCGCATCTGTCGCGCAACGCGTCTGTGTTTGATGCGGTGATTGGGGGCAGTTTCTTTACCGATTGGCCAGGGCAAGAGGCGCTGCAGATCGAACTGGTACAGGCTCTGTCGGAAGAAACGGACTATGAATCCCAGCTTGATCTGGCGCGGCGCTGGTGCAAGGAATGGCATTTTCGCATCGGCGTGCATCATCTGCGGGGCCTGATCGATGGGGCACAGGCCGGTCAGCAATATGCAGAGCTTGCGCAGTCGGTGATCGCTGCCATACTCCCTCATGTCACGGACAACTTCGCCCGCAAACATGGTCCCGCGCCAGGGCGAGGAGCCGCCATTCTGGGTATGGGGTCGCTTGGGGCAGGGCGCATCAACTCGCAATCCGATTTGGACATGATCGTGATCTATGACCCCCTGGACCAAGAGATGTCGGATGGCCCGCGCCCACTGGCGACGCGGACTTATTACGCCCGGTTTACGCAGGCGCTGATCACTGCACTCTCGGCCCCCATGTCCCAAGGGCGCTTGTATGAGGTCGATATGCGATTGCGTCCCTCAGGCAACCAGGGGCCGGTGGCAACAAGCTGGGCCAGCTTTACCAACTATCAGCAAAATGAAGCCTGGGTGTGGGAGCACCTGGCCCTGACCCGTGCGCATGTCGTTGCGGGGGACGCGGGGTTGGCTGGGGACATTGAAACCTTCCGGACCGAATTCCTGTCACGCCCAAGGGATCAGGATAAAGTCCTTCGCGAAGTGGCCGAGATGCGTGCGCGTCTGGCCGCCGCCAAGGCGCCTGCGGGCATCTGGGATGCCAAGAACGGTCCCGGCCGTTTGATGGATATCGAGCTGATGGCGGAAACTGGCGCCTTGTTGGCCGGGTCTCAACAGCGCGATGTATCGTCCGGTTTGGATGGGGCCGTCGCTACCGGGTTGCTGGATGTCGCGCAGGCGCAATCTTTGAAAGATTGCTATAACTTATGCTGGTCTGTGCAATGCGCGGCGCGGCTGCTTTCTGGCAAGGTCATCGAAGCCGATAAGATCGGCGAGGGCGGTGCGGCCTTTTTGTGCCGGGCGACCGGGTTCGAACAGGTCGAGGCCCTACAGGCGGCATTGCAAGAGAGCTATGAGACCGCAGCCGATCTGATCGGTGGCGTAATTAAAGGGGGCGAAGATGGCGCGCAGCACTGATCCCAACGACCACAAGGGCTTGATCCGCGAAGCCTATCGCATCGAAGGCATCACCTTGCCGGAATGCCGCAGCATCTTTCTGGACTGGGCGCTCAGCCTGCCCGCCGATCGCGATCAGAATACGGCGCTGGCAGAATTGCACGCGGGCTACGTAGATCAGAACCCAGATCATCCTATGACTCAGGTGCTGAGCGAGGGCCTTCAGGCGGCTCAGGCCCCCAAACGCCGGGGTGGATGGAGATCTCGTAACCGCTAGGGCTTTTCCACCGGCGCGTTCCCGACTATGAGGGCGCCATGACCCAATCTGCCGACCGCCCCCGTATCCGCCTGAAACCCAAAGCCAATGCGCGCGGCCTGCGTCATGGTTTCCCCTGGGTCTATGCCAATGACATCGTCACCGACCGCCGCACGCGCAAGATCCCGGCGGGCGCTTTGGCCGTGCTTGAGGATGACAAACGCGCGCCCATCGCGCTGGTGGCGGTCAACCCCGAGTCCAAGATCATGTGCCGGGTGCTGGACCGTGATATTGACGCGCAGCTTGACGCCGTGTGGTTCCAAACCCGCCTGCAACGCGCCCTTGAGATGCGCGAAAGTCTATTTGACACCCCATATTATCGCCTGATCCATGCCGAAGCGGACGGCTTTCCTGGCGTGATCATCGATCGCTTTGGCGATGCCTGCGTCATCCAGCCGAACGCGGCCTGGGCCGAAGCGCATCTGGACCTGCTAACCACTGCTTTGCTCAAAGTCACAGGCGTGACCACTGTGCTGAAGAACGCTTCGGGTCGCACACGCGGGTTGGAAGGGCTGGACGACACCAATCAAACTCTGCACGGCACTGCACCTGATGCACCGCTACCGGTGCCGATGAATGGCGCGACCTATATGGCCGATCTGACCGGTGGGCAAAAAACCGGCCTGTTCTATGATCAGCGCCCCAACCATGCCTTCGCTGCGCGGCTTGTGCAACCGGGCGCGCAGGTGCTGGACGTCTTCAGCCATGTGGGCGGTTTTGGTCTTGCCATGCTTGCAGGCGGTGCAGAACAAGCGCTGTCCGTCGATGGTTCCGCCGCCGCACTGGCACTGGCTGCAAGTGGGGCCGAAGCTTCAGGTTTTTCCGACAAGTTTCAAACCCGGCAAGGCGATGCGTTTGACGTGCTGACCCAACTGGGGGAAGAGGGGGCGCAGTTCGATGTGGTGATCTGCGACCCGCCCGCTTTTGCGCCTTCGAGACAGGCGCTGGATGCGGGTCTGCGCGCTTATGAACGGATCGCCCGACTGGCCGCAGCTCTGGTCAAACCCGGCGGTTATCTGGGGTTGTGCTCATGCTCGCATGCCGCTGATCTGGGCCGTTTTCGCGATGCCTCGTCCCGCGGGATCGGTCGCGCCGGACGGCAGGCGCAACTGATCCATACCGGGTTTGCAGGACCGGATCACCCGCAATTGCCGCAACTGGCGGAAAGCGGCTATCTCAAAGCGGTGTTCTACCGACTATGAAAGCCGTGCTCGACACCTGCGTCATCTACCCCACGGTGATGCGCGAGATGCTGTTGGGTGCAGCACGTCTTGGTCATTTTACCCCGATATGGTCCGCACGCATCCTCGAAGAATGGGCCCGGGCGGCGCGCAAACTGGGCCCCACCGGTGAGGCACAAGCGCGTGCCGAAATCGCACTGACACAAGCCAACTGGCCAAATGCCGAGCACGCATCGAATGAAGGTCTGCAAAACCGACTTTGGCTGCCGGATGCCGCTGACATACATGTGCTGGCGACGGCAGTTGCGACCTCTGCCGTTATGATTGTCACAGTGAACGCCAAGGATTTCCCGCGAAATATCCTGTCCGAAGAGGGGCTTGAGCGTCGCGATCCCGACACTCTGCTGCTTGGGTTCTGGCAGTCGGACCCGGAAGGCTTGAACGCGCTCGGCATTCAGATCCTTGCCGAGGCCAACCGTCTCTCGGGCGACAAATGGACCCTGCGCGCACTAATGAAGAAAGCCCGCCTGCCACGCCTTGGCAAAGCCCTCAGCAGCTAAACGAGGTCCACCTACATCTGGCTAAAAATATCCCTGAGAGCGCGAGAGGCTGGCCTCTCGCTGCACACCCTCATCCACGGTCCCAACGCTGCTCAAGAGCTTCCAACGCTGCAATCCGCTCGTCCGTCTTGGGGTGACTCATCAACCACGCCGGAACGACACCGGCGCGCTGCTGCGTCAGGTCCTCCAACTTGTGAAACAGTGACTTCTGCGGTCCTATGCCGATACCGGCCTTGGTCAGCAATGCGGCAGCATATTCATCCGCCTCATATTCATCCCCACGTGACAGGCGTGAGGCCAAAAGGGCGGTCAACGCGTTGGCAATCATCGCGCCGATGAACGGGATGAACCGGTTCAGTACCAATATCAATGCCGTCCGCATCGCATTCTGACCGGAAAAATCAATCATCCGCCGCCGCGCATGTCCAAGGGCTACATGCCCGAGCTCATGCGCGATGACACTGGCCATTTCCTCGGCCGATACCTCGCCATTGCGAAACTTCCGATAAAACCCGCGCGTAATGAAAATCCGCCCGTCCGGAGCGGCCAGCCCGTTCACTGGGTCGATCTCGTAGATATAGACCGGCACCCGATCGATACCCAAAGCAGCGGCCAGCCGGTCCGTCATGCGTTTCAGCGCTGGGTCGGCCAGTTCCGTTGATTTCGCATCCAGTTCTCGATGGGTGCGCCAGACGGAAATCCGGTACATAGCCAGGCCGTATAGTAAGGCCAGAAGGATCGGAGTGAGTTTGATCATAGCCCAGATATGGTTCTTCGTCGCGAGTTCGGCAAGGCACAATGGCGCTGTCAGACGCTTCAATAACGTTTTGTACTGCCGGGAATATACTTACTTCCCTAGTGCTGGAAGCTTCAGGTTTTCATGTAGGTCAGCCAGAGTTCCGATTGTCAGTGTGGACCCCTTGGAGGCTTCAAAAAACGCGTGTTCAGCCTCTTTTTGCGCGACTAGGCTATCCGTCCTCAAATCTCTCAAACCAGCGCGCAGAGCGTCCCGAGCCTCCTCAAAGGTCTGCGCGTCCCGCAGTTCGTTATCCAACGCATCGAGTTTCTCGTTGTAGTCCGAGTCTCCGGGATCAAGCGCAGCGATGTCATCGGCAATCTGGTCGCTGCTTCGCCCGTCGTAACTTTCGTTCAGATCTCGCAAATCGCGTCGCGTGTCATACAACTGCCCGCGCAAGTCGTAATATTCCGCGGCAGCAGCCTGATAAGTGGCGATTTTCCCAACATTGCTGTTGGCCGCAGCGTTCTGGAAGGCCGGGGCCGCCGCTTTCGACGCATTCAGATTGCGCAGCTTGCCCGAGCCATAAGGATTGGTGATCGCAGCAACCAGCGGGTCATGATAGCGGTGTTTTTTAACGTCATGAGGCGTGCCAAAGCGAAGTTGATACTCGGTTTCTTTCGCATTGTAGTTATGGGTCTGAGAATACTGGTGATAGCTTGGATCGTGAGGCACCGGTTGCACCGTTACATCGTCTTTGTAACGGTTCTTGGGTTGCGGAAGCCCAAGATTGTCATGGAAATCTCCCAAGGTATCTTTGGTCAGACTACGCCCTTTGGAGGCGTTAAAGAACGCATCTTCAGCCTCTTGCAGGGCATCATTTGTCTGATGCCGAAAGTCTTTCAGATCGGCGCGCAATCCGTCGCGTGTTTCCTCATATGCTTCAGCGTCCCGCAATTCGGATTCCAGAGCTTCACGTTTGCTGTCGTAATCCGGATCATTCGGATCAAGCGCTGCAATGTCATCGGCAATCTGGTCGCTGCTTTGCCCATCATAACTTTCGTTCAGATCCCGCAAATCGCGTCGCGTGTCATACAACTGCCCGCGCAAATCGTAGTATTCCGCGGCAGCAGCCTGATAAGTGGCGATTTTCCCAACATTGCTGTTGGCCGCAGCGTTCTGGAAGGCAGGAGCCGCCGCTTTCGATGCATTCAGATTGCGCAGCTTGTCCGACCCGTAAGGATCGGTGATCGCAGCAACCAGCGGGTCATGATAGCGGTGTTTCTTGCGGCCATCCAAGTTAGGAGTAACATCATACCGGACAACAGGACGTAAAGAACGTTCGATCGGTTTGACCGAAACGGTCTGGTATGCGCGTTTCAAATTTGCGGACTTGCCGTTCGACTTCTTTTTAGGCTGCTTCCCAAACAGTTGCTGGACATCCTTCTTGAATTCTCGCCCAAATTCGCCAAGCGAGACTCGCCGAGCTTTTTGGTTTCCACCAACGTTAGATTTAGACTTTTTTGTCTTGGCGGCGTGTTGCTTTTTCGCGCCAGCACCTTTCCCCGAAACTGAGGCCTTGCCTTTGGGTTTGTTTTTGCCGGCACTATTTGCACGGGATCCTTTTGAGGAGTTTCCGTTTCCTTTGTCGGCTTTTCCGGAGTTTCCTTTACCACCGCCGTCGGCCTGCGACCCCCTTGACGAGTTTCCTTTTCCTTTAGATCCGCCCCCATTGTCGGCTTTCCCAGAATTCCCATTCCCCTTGCCGTTCTTTGCAATGGCAGTATCCGGCGCAAGTGCAAACGTCGCGGCCGCCCCGAACGTAACAATCAATGATGTGGCGGTTGCCACGGACGCAAGAAGATTTCTTAATTTGTGGTTGGTCATGTCTGCCCCCAAGCTTCGACCCGCTTGCACCTTACCACGAAACTGAAAATCGACGAGCCCTTAGGAGTCTCTTGCACTGTGATCGTAAGCAATATGCGCTTGGGAAGGATTGTATTTGAGGTCTGTTTGGAATCAGGAAACAATAAGGCGGCACTTGGGGCCTTACTTTGGCTAGCGGGTAAGTTCCCTCATGCCTCGTTCCAAGCCGGCCAGCGTCATCGGCACCATACGATCCTCGAAAATCTCTCGGATCATGTTAACGGAATGAGTGTATTCCCAATATTTCTCGGGCACCGGGTTGATCCAAAGATTTGACGCCCATTGCTCACGCGCGCGCGCTAACCAAACCTGACCGGCTTCCTGGTTCCAATGTTCATTGGCACCACCGGGATAGGCGATTTCGTAGGGACTCATCGAGGCGTCGCCGACAAAGATGCACTTGTAATCACCGCCATAGGTGCGTAGCACTTCGTGGGTAGGCGTCTGCTGATCCCAGCGACGGTGGTTGTCGCGCCATACGCCTTCATAAAGACAATTGTGGAAATAGTAGTATTCCAGATGCTTGAACTCGGTGCGGGCGGCCGAGAAAAGCTCCTCGACCACTTTGATATGCGGATCCATCGAGCCGCCGACATCCAGAAACAACAGAACCTTGACCGCGTTGTGACGCTCGGGGCGGGTCTTGACGTCGAGATAGCCGTGTTCAGCCGTGGCCCGGATGGTGCCGTCCAGATCCAACTCTTCAGCCGCACCTTCACGGGCCCAGCGGCGTAAACGTTTCAGAGCGACTTTGATGTTGCGGGTGCCCAGTTCAACTGTGTCGTCTAAGTTCTTGAATTCCCGTTTATCCCAGACTTTGACGGCGCGCTGATGGCGGCTTTCCTTTTGGCCAATGCGGACACCTTCGGGGTTATACCCATAGGCGCCAAACGGAGAGGTCCCGGCCGTGCCGATCCACTTGTTGCCGCCCTGATGGCGGCCCTGTTGATCTTTCAGCCGCTCGCGCAGGGTTTCCATCAACTTGTCAAAACCGCCAAGCGCTTCGATCTCGGCCTTTTCCTCGTCCGACAGGTGTTTTTCGGCCATCTTGGCCAGCCATTCGGCAGGGATATCCACGGCTTCCAGAACCTGATCGAAACAGATCTCGTTCAGCCCATCGAAACTGGCTGCAAAAGCGCGGTCGAACTTGTCGATGTTGCGTTCGTCCTTCACCATCGACACGCGGGCGAGGTAATAGAACGCTTCGACATCATAGGTGGCAAGGCCCTTTTTCATACCCTCCAGAAAGGTCAGGTATTCGCGTAAGGAAACGGGAATACCAGCTTTGCGGAGGTTTTCGAAAAAGGGCAGAAACATCGCGTTAGCCCACCAAACGGACCAGAACCAGCGAGATCACCAGACCGATCAGCGCAAACGCGATCCCGTAACCGGCTGCATATTGCGCCATATCGGCCCCGTTGCCGTTGCGTTTCTTCGCGGTCAAAGCGCCCAGGATTGCTCCCAGTATCGCCATTCCCAGAACTACCACCATGTGTGTTTCATCCGTCTGTCGTGCTGCCCGAGGCCCGCTGACCCGCGCTTTCAACCAAAGACCGGGCCACCAGATCCGAGCCAAAGCCGTATCGCGCCCAACCCAGACTGTCCAGCCTGACCGAACGGGCCTGTTGAACCTGTCCGGCCTGTTTCAGCGCCTCGGATTTCAACAGCAGCAACGTGGCCAGGATCGAGGCGTTCTCGGCGCGGGTCATCACGTCGATGGCGTCGTTCAGTTCGGGTAAAGCGCGGGGTCCCTGATCTTGAGCCAGCGCAAAGGCAGTGGTCTGAGTGGTGACATAGGCCCTGTGGACCTCGGTTCCAGGCGTTGCCTTCAGAAATTGCTGCGCGATCTGGAACTGTCTCAGTGCTTCGTTCGGGTCGCGGAATTGCTCCATCCGCCCCATAAGGTAGTGAGGGTAGGCGCGGCGGTGATCCGCCCACCCCAATTGCTGGCCGATGCGGGCCGCTTTTCTGGCAGCCCTCATTTGCCGGGGCGATCCCGGCCCGGGGCCCACCGATTTTTGAATGGCTTCGACCCATTCGCGGGGCGTTTCGGTCGCGGGTTGCACAGCCAATCTGTCCCCGCGCGGGTTCAGGCGGCTCAGCACTCCGGGGATCACGGCCTCGACCTGTTCCCGGCTCATTCCCGTTCGCAGCTCAGGCGCATAAGCGGCGCGCAGGATCAACATGTCAAACCCGGTCAGAACGGTGTGAATGTTGTCGTCGTTGAACACTGAATCCGGCAGATGATAGAGGTCATTCAGCGGCCCCAGCGCCTGAGCCAGCTCTTCATGCAGACAATCGCGTATTTCCTGAGGGCTGACATCATAAGGAATGAAAATGCCCAGCCGTTCACGTTGGCGTAACTCGGTCCAACTGCTTTTGGCTTTCCGGCGGTCACGGCGATACTCGTCCAGGCTTGAGGCATTTGGAACCACGAAACAGGCCGCATTGGGCAGAATGCGCAGGATGTCTTCCTGACTGACCGCCTCGATCGTGATATTGGCCTGACCCTCACGGATCTGCCGGATATTGATCCCGGCTTCGCGTTTCAGTCGGTTCAGCAGGTGCGTCAGGTCCTGCTGCATACTGGCGGTCGGCGACCCGGTCAGCCGCACCGTGACCGGCGTTTCAAACCGGGTGAATACGGGCAGGGCGGCCCCGCTTTCCAACGCGAAATGCAACGACACAAAGTCAGCAGCGATGTTCTTGTTGGACCGCGCGGGTGGCCATGGACGAGGAGAGCCGAACGACTTGGTTGGAGGAAGCGCCACTTCGACCGAGGTCACTTTTTCGGACAGTTCGATTGTTTGAACCGATGTGCAGCCCGTCACAAACAGTGCCAGCACCAAAGCGGACCAACGCATCATGAGCGGACGTACTTGATGAACGGTGAGAGCGTTCCGATGCGATCATACAGCTGCCGCGCGGTGTGGTTGAACTCCTGCGTCAGCCAGTAGACCGACGGGGCACCTTGCCGGTCGGCCTCGTCATAAACCGCCTGGATCAGCGCACGTCCAACCCCCTTTCCACGGGTTTCGGGTCTGGCGAACAGGTCTTGCAGATAGCACACCTTTTCCACCTTCCACGCATGTCGATGAAACAGGTAATGCGTCAGCCCGACCAGAGCGCCATCCTGTTCCGCGACAAAACACGAGAAGTCTTGAGGGTCTTCATCCAAAAGTCTGGAGAATGTTGTCTCGTACATCTCAGGAGGCAGGGTGGTTTCGTAAAATGCCAGATAGTCCCGCCACATATCAGCCCACTGGTCTTTGTCCTCGGCGCGAAGTGGGCGGATTTTCAGTGCATTCGCCAAGCGGTGTATCCAATTCTGTGGGTTTGAACTTGTTACTGTCGCGATGCTGGCATTCGGGGTGCAGCAACGCAACCCAAGATCACCGATTGTACAGGTGTTGGCTATCGTTTGCCACGCGCCATAAAGGCCAGACGTTCGAACAAGTGCACATCCTGCTCATTTTTTAGCAACGCCCCGTGCAATTTGGGCAGGGCGCTGGCCCCGTCGCGCTTGAGGTCTTCGGCGCTCAGATCTTCGGCCAGCAGCAGTTTCAGCCAGTCCAGAACCTCTGAGGTCGATGGCTTTTTCTTCAACCCCTGCGTCTCGCGGATTTCATAGAACTGGGTCAGCGCAGTAGTCAGAAGTGCGTCTTTTATGCCCGGGTGATGCACCTCGACGATGCGGCGCATCGTGGCCTCGTCAGGGAAGCGGATGTAGTGAAAGAAACACCGGCGCAGAAACGCGTCGGGCAGTTCCTTTTCATTGTTCGACGTGATGATGACGATGGGACGGTTCTTGGCCCGGATCGTTTCGGCGGTCTCGTAGACATGGAACTCCATCTTGTCGAGTTCCTGCAAAAGGTCGTTGGGAAACTCGATATCCGCCTTGTCGATCTCATCGATCAGCAGAACGACCTTTTCATCGGCCTCGAACGCCTGCCAAAGCTTACCCTTGCGGATATAATTCGACACGTCATGCACACGCTCTTCACCCAACTGACTGTCGCGCAGTCGGCTGACCGCATCGTATTCATACAGGCCCTGTTGCGCACGCGTGGTGGATTTCACGTTCCACTCGATCATCCGCAACCCCAACGCCCCGGCCACCTGTTTGGCCAACTCGGTCTTGCCGGTGCCGGGTTCACCCTTGACCAGCAGAGGGCGTTCGAGTGTGACGGCAGCGTTCACGGCAATGGTCAGATCGTCCGTGGCGACATATTCGGCAGTGCCTTGAAAACGTGCGGTCATGAGCCTCTCGTGTGGTTTTATGGCATGGATGGGTGAATTGTGTTTTCCGGGTTACAGAGAGGCAAGGATTTTGACAACCCGCGTCCCTGCGTCGGTCAACAGGATTTTTGCTGCATCTCCAACCCCTTTTGCTTGATTCGCGCGCTGCCAAAGCTTGGCATCGTGCGGTTCGCCCTAAAAATGCCTGCTGAATTTCATAGAAAAACAAGGTTTTGTTGATGTTTGTCTCATAGTTAGACAAATCCACGCGGGCACATGTGGACGCAACGTTTGTGTAGTGACATTCCACCGCCCGTCGGCTAAACGCTGCGCAGAAGGGAGAGCCAAATGTCAGGTGAAACAGCCGCGACCGACGTTTCTGGCCATACCGAGGGAGCAAATATGAAGCAGGAAGTTTTTCTGCCGGAAGATTACCGTCCGGCCGAAGATGAACCTTTCATGAATGATCGTCAGCTTGAGTATTTTCGCCGCAAGCTGCTGGATTGGAAGACAGAGCTATTGGCAGGCAGCCGCGACACGATCGAAGGGCTGCAGGACAACACTCGTAACATTCCGGACGTCGCAGACCGCGCCAGCGAAGAAACAGACCGCGCGCTTGAACTGCGTACCCGGGATCGTCAGCGCAAACTGGTCGCCAAGATCGACTCGGCCCTGCGCCGTATCGAAGAAGGCGAATACGGATACTGCGAAAAGACTGGTGACCCGATTTCGCTGAAACGTCTGGATGCGCGTCCGATTGCCACCATGACGCTTGAGGCACAGGAACGTCACGAGCGCCGGGAAAAGGTCCACCGCGACGATTGATCGCCGGGCTCAGGGTAAAAAACATAAGCGCCGGGGCCTGTGGCCCCGGCGTTTTTGCGTTAAGGCGGGGGCATGAATATCAACGGTCTGAAATTCTGTGTCATTGGCGGCGGCATCGGTGGTCTGGCGGCCGCGCTTGCGTTGCGTGTCAGGGGCGCACAGGTCACAGTGCTCGAACAAGCCAGCGAACTGACCGAAGTCGGAGCGGGCCTGCAAATCAGCGCCAACGGCATGTCTGTGCTGCGGGCCCTTGGGGTTGCGGATGATAAACCTGCCTTTGGGCAGAAATCATTTGGTACTGTGCTGCGCGACTATCGCAATGGACGGGTCATCAGTCGCGTACCCAGTCCCGCTGCAGGACCGACCTATTACTACCATCGCGCCGACCTGCTTGACTTACTGCACAAAGCCGCGGTGCACGCCGGAGTAGAGATATGCCTTGGGTCTCGCGTGACTGAAGTGCGGAAACACTCCGGAGAGGCCGAGATTGTTCTGGAAAGCGGCGAAAGGCTGCGCGCCGAATGTGCTATTGCAGCAGATGGCGGGCGCAGCGTGATCCGGCCGATCCTCAACGGGCCTGAAACTCCCGCCTTCACCCATCAAGTCGCATGGCGTGCCACGATCCCGTGGAGCCATCCCGACCAGACGCCGCGTGCCGCGCTGACCATGGGGCCTGGGCGTCACGTGGTGACGTATCCTCTGCGCGATCAGAGCCTAATGAATGTCGTGGCGATCGAAGAACGGTCGGACTGGCGCGAGGAAGGATGGCGGCAGGAGGGACACCCAGAGGACTTGCGCGCGCGCTTTGCCGATTTCGGTGGTGAGGTGGGTGATATTCTTGCGCAGATCGAGCAGGTCAACATTTGGGCTTTGTTCCTGCGCCCGGTTGCCGAGAAATGGCAAAACGGCCGCCTCGCCCTGCTAGGGGATGCAGCACATCCTACGTTGCCGTTCATGGCGCAAGGGGCCTGTTTGGCGTTGGAGGATGCGTGGTGCCTTGCCCGCGCCTTCGAGGCGCAGTCGGGTGTCGTGAAGGCGTTGGCCGCCTATGAGAGTTTCCGGAAACCACGCGCGCAAAAAGTCGTCGCGACCGCAGGATCAAACGCGCGAAACTTTCACCTGAGCGGCCCAATGCGTCTGGCCGCTCAAGCTGCTTTGATGGCGCTTGGTCCAAGGTTTGCGCAGCGATACGATTGGATCTACAGCTACGATCCGACCGGGTGAGGAATCACAGATCCAGATCAACCCAAACCGGCACATGGTCCGAGGGCTTTTCGTGTCCCCGAATCTCAAAATCGATCCGGCAATCACGCATCAAGTCCGCAGCCTGTGGTGTCAGCAGGAAATGGTCGATCCGAATGCCGTCATTCCGGTTCCATGCACCCGCCTGATAATCCCAGAATGAATAGTGCCCATGGCCTTGGGTTGTGGTCCGGAATGCTTCAGTAAACCCAAGGTTCAGAATCTTGCGAAACGCCGCGCGGCTTTCGGGCCGGAACAGGGCGTCCTCCCGCCAGGCTTCAGGACGTTTGGCATCTTCGGCCTGCGGAATGATATTGTAGTCGCCCGCCATCAGGGCCGGTTCTTCACTGTCCAGAAGATCACGCGCGCGCTGATACAGCCGTTCCATCCAGTCCAGTTTATAGTCGTATTTCGGGCCGGGTACCGGGTTGCCATTGGGCAGGTACAAACCGCAGATTCGAAGCGCCTTTTTGCCGATGACGGTCGCTTCGATCCAGCGCGCTTGTTCATCTTGATTATCCCCCGGCAGGCCGCGCGAGACGTCTTCCAAAGGCAGTTTCGACAGGATTGCTACGCCATTGAAACTCTTTTGCCCGTGGGTTTCCACGTTATACCCACGCTCTTCAAACATTTCGCGGGGGAAGTTCTCGTCGATGGATTTGATCTCTTGCAAGAGAACGACATCAGGTTGTGCGTCATCTAGCCACCGCGGAAGGGCTTCGGCCCGCGCTTTGATTCCGTTGATATTGAACGTGGCGATTTTCATGCGCAATCCTCCGAAGCACTGTCGCACCTATCGCTCAGAACGAGCCCAACGGCAAGTCGGAGAGCGAGTATGCGAGGCTCTGCCTCGCGCTCCGGGATATTTTAAGCCAGATGAAGAAACGGATCTTTAACCTATTTTTCTCAAATTGAAGTGGCGGTACAGGCGGGGACGCCGATGTCCGCGCCAGGTGAAGCTCTCTGGTCGTTGGATCAGAGAGCGGATCCCTGCTTCATCTGGCTAAAAATATCCTGGGGGTGTGGGGGCAAGGCCCCCATCGCGCTCACATCGAAAAGGACGTGCCGCAACCGCAGGAAGAGGTGGCATTGGGGTTGTCGATCACAAATCGCGCGCCAATCAGTTCTTGAGTGAAGTCGATAACTGCGTTTTCCAGAAAAGGCAGCGAGATCGCATCAACGATGACTTTCTGACCTTTGCCCTCAAGGACCAGGTCATCCTCTTTTGGAGCGTCCAGCGCGATTTCGTATTGAAAGCCTGAGCAACCGCCGCCTTCCACTGCAACACGCAGGGCTTGACCCTGGTCTGCGGCGCCGATCTCGGCCAGACGTTCAAAAGCGCGTTCAGTGACTGTCGGGGGCAGATTCATGCCGCTCTCCAAAGGTTTATTTCCTCAGCATCCTACAATATATGGAACCCAAGGACAGGCGACAAGGACTAGACCTTTGGTCAGAGCGAGTTTTGCCTCGGATCCGGCGCGCGCAAGAGGGCGGCTGGTACCTGAGGAGGAGAGCAGTTTCCGGTCATGTTTTCAGCGTGACCGGGACAGGATCATTCATGCCAGCGCCTTTCGGCGGCTCAAGCACAAGACGCAAGTGTTTGTCGAGCATGAAGGCGACAGCTATCGCACCCGTTTGACCCATTCCATAGAAGTGGCTCAGGTGGCGCGAACCATTGCCGGGGCGTTGGGCCTGAACCCGGAGTTGACGGAAGCCGTGGCGCTGGCTCATGACCTGGGACATACGCCTTTTGGCCACACCGGTGAGGACGCTTTGCATGCGTTGATGGAGCCCTTTGGCGGTTTTGATCACAACGCACAGGCCATTCGGATCGTCACAAAGTTAGAGCGCCACTACGCGGAATTTGATGGTTGTAACCTGACCTGGGATTGTCTGGAGGGTATCGCAAAGCACAATGGTCCGGTCAATGGTGATCTGCCTTGGGCGCTGGCCGAGTGCAATCAGGGTTTCGATCTGGAATTGCACACCCATGCCAGCGCTGAAGCGCAGGTTGCAGCGCTGTCTGACGATATTGCCTACAACAACCACGATCTTCTGGACGGTCTGCGCGCAGGGTTGTTCGCAGATGATGATTTGCGAGACCTGCCAATCGTTGGGGCTTGTTATGCTGAGGTAGATTCGAAATACCCAGCGCTGGATGACTATCGCAGGCGTCACGAGGCGTTACGGCGGGTGTTCGGTGTGATGGTGTCAGACGTCATCAACACGTCCCGTGACTTGATCGAGAGCTCGGGGGCGCAGTCGGTCGAGGACATCCGCCATCTGGGTCATCCTGTTATTCAGTTCTCTGATGGGGTTTGGGCGCAGCTTCGCGAAATCCGGGCGTTTCTGTTTACCCGGATGTATCGCGCGCCCAGCGTGATGAAAGTTCGGGCGGAGGTCGCAAAGATAGTGGAAGACCTATTTCCGATCTATCTCAACGACCCCAGGCAAATGCCGGCACGCTGGCACGATGACATTGAAGCAGCCAGAGACGAGACGGCATTGGCACGTATTGTATCGGACTATATCGCAGGTATGACCGACCGCTTTGCCTTGCAGGATCATGAGCGGCTGACCGGCTGATCACTCTACAGCGATATAGGCGATGGCCCAGACTTGCTGACCTGCCTGTTTTGCGGATTGGTCGGCGTCATCGGTGGGCGGGAACACGATCATCGTGGGGCCGTACCCGCCGATCCCCAACGGGGCGTCATCGGCGTGCGTGGCAACGATTGGTTTGTTTGTTGCGATGCTGTCCCACTCGATTTCGGCCTGATATCCATCCAGTGCCATGGGCAGGGCCTTTTTCCCTTCGGCTCCGGCCATGATCATGACCTCGGAAAGGAGAGGACCTGAGAACGCATAGTCTCGTTGATTGCCCGGGGCGCCGTAGGGAATTTTGATCTCAAATTGCTCCAGCGCATCCAGCATGGCCGCATCAAATCCGGCTGCGCCGTCATGTGTGACTTCCAGATAGCCCAGCAAACCGCCGTCGTTCTCGCCTCGCGCAGGCAAGTTGGATTCGCTGACAGCGCCGCCAAGCGTCAGCAGCACGTGGCCCTGTGGTTGAGGCATTTCAGCCTGAGCGGGCAGGGCGATCGTCAAAAGCAGGGCAAGAGGCAGGGTGCAGCGCATGCGGGTCTCCGAGTGTTGAATTCAGGCTGAGATTAACGTGCTACACCTCGAAACCAAGCTTAAACATTAGGCTTCCATTGACCTTGCTGTGTTGCGTGGTAAACCGCCGGGCAAGCAAAAGGACATCCGAAATGAACCTGTTTTCCGAGATCCGCGGCCTTGTACTGGACGCGCTGGCACAGATGCAGTCCGAGGGCGCTCTGCCGGAAGGGCTGAGCTTTGACAACGTGGCGGTCGAACCTCCGCGAGATTCAGCGCATGGTGACATGGCGACCAACGCCGCGATGGTTTTGGCGAAACCGGCCAAGTTGAAGCCGCGTGATATTGCCGATGTGCTGGCTGGGAAACTGGCAGCCGATGACCGGATCACCAGCGCCGAGGTTGCCGGGCCGGGCTTTCTGAACCTGCGTCTCGCGCCGTCCGTCTGGCAGGGCGTGCTGGCCGCGGTGCTGGATAAGGGCTCCAACTATGGACGATCGACCATGGGGCAGGGGCAAAAGGTCAACGTCGAATATGTTTCAGCCAACCCGACTGGTCCACTGCATGTGGGGCATACACGGGGCGCGGTGTTCGGGGACGCTTTGGCCAGTTTGCTGGCCTATTCGGGTCACGATGTGACCCGCGAATACTATATCAATGATGGTGGCGCGCAGGTGGATGTGTTGGCGCGCTCCGCGTATGAGCGGTATCGCGAGGCCAACGGGCTGAGCCCCGAGATTGCCGAGGGTCTGTACCCGGGCGACTATCTGATCCCGATCGGTGAGGCGCTGAAAGAAAAATATGGCGACAGCCTGATCGATAAGCCGGAAAGCGAATGGCTGGAAGAGTTGCGCGAGTTTTCGACCGAAGCGATGATGGATTTGATCCGCGCTGACCTGAAGGCGCTGGGTGTCGAGATGGATGTGTTTTTCTCAGAGAAATCACTGTATGGCACAGGCCGGATCGAGGCGGCGTTGAAATCGCTGACCGACAAAGGCCTGATCTATGAAGGCGTGCTGGAACCGCCCAAGGGCAAGAAGCCCGAGGATTGGGAACCGCGCGAGCAGACCCTGTTCAAATCGACCGAGCATGGCGATGACGTCGACCGTCCGGTTAAGAAATCGGATGGCAGCTGGACCTATTTCGCCCCCGATATCGCGTATCACTATGACAAGGTGAGCCGTGGCTTTGACGCGTTGATCGACGTGTTTGGGGCGGACCATGGCGGTTACGTCAAGCGGATGAAAGCGGCTGTTTCGGCTCTGTCCGACGGCAAGGTGCCGCTGGATATCAAGCTGACCCAGCTGGTGAAACTGTGGAAGAATGGCGAGCCATTCAAGATGTCCAAGCGGGCAGGGAACTTTGTCACTCTGCGTGATGTGGTCGATCAGGTCGGCCCTGATGTGACCCGGTTTGTCATGCTGACCCGCAAGAACGACGCGCCGTTGGACTTCGATTTCGACAAGGTGCTGGAACAGAGCCGCGAGAACCCCGTATTCTATGTGCAATATGCCCATGCCCGCGTCATGAGCGTTCTGCGCCGCGCCGCTGAGGCTGGAATTGCGGCTGATGACGCAGCGCTTGCCGGGGCCGATTTACGCAAGAACGATCACGCTTCGGAACTGACCGTCGCCAAGAAACTGGCCGAATGGCCACGTCTGGTGGAAATCGCCGCGCGCACCAATGAACCACACCGTGTTGCCTTCTATCTGTATGAACTTGCAGGGGATTTCCACGCGCTGTGGAACAAGGGCAATGAAGAAACCCAGTTGCGTTTCATTCAGGATGGCGATGTTGCCACAAGCCAGTCAAAAATCGCACTGGCCCGGGCCGTTTCTGTTGTGATTTCAGCGGGCTTGGGTATTCTTGGCGTTACCCCGGCGCAGGAGATGCGGTAACAAATATCGCCCGAACCGCCGGTACGAGGTAGGCAAGAAATGACCCGCGCGCCTTATTTTCAGGCGCTAAACGGGCAGTGAGGCGGACATGGCGAGTTACGATTACTCGGGGCACCAAAGCCCCGGGCAGATTCATTACCCGAATCAGGCGCATCCTGAGGATGCGTATGAATATCCAGAGGATATGCAGGACTATGACGCGCCGCGCGGCACGTTTGGACTGGGCCAGATGGTTAACGTTCTTGGGGCTGTTGCATCCTTGGCGTTGGTCGCTGGTGTCGGCTTTTGGGGGTATCAACTGGTCATGCGGGATGTAAGTGGCGTGCCCGTTGTGCGCGCAGCCGAAGGGCCGATGCGCGTGCAGCCGGAAAACCCGGGCGGCACTCCCGCAGATCACCAGGGGTTGGCCGTGAATGCCGTTGCGGCCGAAGGCACCGCCGCCGCCCCGGCGGATCGTCTGATCCTTGCGCCGCGCCCGGTATCGCTGACTGCAGAAGACTTGCCCGGTGGTGATCTGAAGCCAACCCCGGCGCTGCATGTGGTGGAAGAGCCGATCTCAACCCAGGAAGCCGCGCGACTGCGTCAGAATGCAGTAGACGCGCTGGTGGCGGAACTGGCAGGTGAGGCGGCCAAAACCCAACAAGAGTTTGAAGAGGGCGTGCAGGTTGCATCGCTGTCCACGCCCGAGGAAGAACCGGCAATCGATCCTGCCGATTTTGCCGCGGCCTTGCCGGACCCGGCTATTGCCGAATTGCCGGGGGTCCGCAGGTCGTTGCGCCCGGCTAAACGCCCGGCACGCAGTCAAGTTTCGCCCAGCGAAGCGTCTGAGGGCGCCATCAACGCCGCCGTCAAGGCTGCGGTTGGCTTGGATGCCGATCCCGATACGCTGACCAAAGGCACACGCCTTGCGCAGCTTGGGGCCTATGACAGTACTCAGGTGGCCCAGGCCGAATGGGATCGTCTGAGTGGTCGGTTCGGTGAATATATGGATGGAAAGCAACGCGTTATTCAGAAAACTTCAAGCGGCGGCCGAACCTTCTATCGTCTGCGCGTTCTGGGTTTCGAAGACCTGAGTGACTCGCGCCAGTTCTGTGCTGCGCTGGTCGCTCAAGGGGCCGATTGCATCCCGGTAGCCGTGCGGTGAAATTTGGCGCCACGATCACCGACGCCGAAGGCCTGCGCCTGACGCAGGAGGAAAGAGACCTGTTTCGCCAGATGAACCCGTTTGGGTTCATCCTGTTTGCCCGCAACATCGAAAGCGCCGATCAGGTGCGTGCCTTGTGCGATGATTTCCGCGAGGCGGTTGGTCGTAATTGCCCCATCACCATTGATCAGGAAGGCGGGCGCGTGCAGCGCCTGCGCGCACCTCTGGCCCGCGAATGGCTGCCACCGTTGGATCACGTGACGCGATCAGGCGATCAGGCCGAGCGGGCCATGTATCTACGCTATCGCCTGATTGCTGACGAACTGTTCGGCTTGGGTATCGACAGCAACTGCGCCCCCATGGTTGATGTGGCGCGGTCGGATACGCACGCTTTTCTGAAGAACCGCTGCTATGCTTCTGATCCTGATAAGATTTCCCAGATCGGTAAGGCCGTGGCAGAAGGGCACTTGGACGGGGGTGTTCTGCCAGTAATCAAACATATGCCCGGTCATGGTTGTGCTACGCTGGACAGCCACTATGACCTGCCGCATGTTGATCTGCCGATGGACACGTTGGACAGCAGCGATTTCGCACCCTTCCGCGCTCTGAACGATTTGCCGATGGGGATGACCGCGCATCTGGTATACGATCAGATCGACCCGCAACCAGCTACGATTTCTAAGACCATGATGGGTTTGATCCGTGAAAAGATCGGGTTCAACGGGCTGATCATGACCGACGATATCGGGATGAAAGCGCTGAGCGGTACGCCGGCCGATGTGTCACGTCAGGCCATTCAGGCAGGCTGCGACGTTGTTCTGCATTGCAACGGCAGTTTTACGGACCGTGCCGAAGTGATGGAATCCGCCGGAGAGATGACGGATCAGGCACAAGCCCGCGCAGAACAGGCGCTGGCGATGCGCAAACCTCCTCAGGAACTTGACATCCCTGCCGCCGAGGCTGAACTATCTGCCCTAATGGGCGGGCAGGTATATGAACGATAACCTTTTCAGCGAAGACCCTGTCTCGGTCGCGGATCGTCTTGCGGCCGAAGCGCTGATTGTTGATGTCGACGGGTTCGAAGGTCCGCTGGATGTTCTGCTGACCCTGTCACGTACGCAGAAGGTTGATCTGAGGAAAATCTCGGTTCTGGCACTTGCGCAGCAGTACCTGACCTTTGTCGAAAAGGCGCGGGCGCTGAGGATCGAACTGGCCGCCGACTATCTGGTCATGGCGGCCTGGCTGGCCTTCTTGAAATCTCGCTTGCTGCTGCCACCCGACCCCGATGACGAAGGGCCGTCGGGCGAGGAACTGGCAGCGCATCTTGCGTTTCAGTTGGAGCGCCTTCAGGCCATGCGCGACGCTGCCGCGCGTTTGATGGCGCGCGATCAGTTGGGTCGCGATTTCTTTAGGCGCGGGCAGGGCGAAGATATCACCCGTATCCGAACCGTAACCTATTCCGCCACGCTGCTGGATCTGATGCAGGGCTATGCCCGTATCCGCACCCGTGATGAGTTCCGCCCCTTTGTGATGGATCGCGATGCTGTATTCACAATGGAGCAGGCGCTGGAACGGATGCGTCCGTTGATCGGGTTTGCCGGGACGTGGACCGATATGGAGACCTATCTGCCTGACGGCTGGGATGCCGACCCTGTACGCCGCAGGTCAGCAACAGCGGCGACCTTTGCGGCCTCGTTGGAGCTGGTGAAAGAAGGACATATGGAGATGAAGCAGAGCGAGACATTTGCTCCGATCCATCTGCGCAAGAGGACCGAAACACGTGACTGACGCCCCTGAAGAAACCGGCACACTGTTCGAAGCACCTCCGCTGGCGGAACAAGAGCGTATGGTCGAGGCCGTGTTGTTCGCCAGCTCTGAGCCGGTGACAATCGCGGATCTGGAAGCCCGGATGCCCCATGGCAGCGATGCGGCGCAAGCCGTTGAATTGCTTCAAAAACGCTATGAAGGACGCGGCGTGCGTGTGGTGCGTGTCGGTGATGCCTGGGCCATCCGCACGGCCCCTGATTTGGGTTTTCTGATGCAGAAGGAAACGGTCGAGACCCGCAAGCTGAGCCGGGCGGCGATCGAAACGCTGGCCATCGTCGCTTATCATCAGCCCTGCACGCGGGCCGAGATCGAGGAAATCCGGGGCGTGTCGGTTTCACGCGGAACCATCGACCAGTTGCTCGAGATGGAGTGGATCAAACTGGGCCGCCGCCGCATGACCCCGGGCCGTCCAGTGACCTTTGTGGTTACGCCCGAATTCTTGGACCACTTTGGTCTGGAAAATGCGCGTGACTTGCCGGGGCTGAAAGAATTAAGGGCCGCGGGGCTTCTGGAGAACCGGCCTCCACCGGGTGCTATTCCGTTGGGTGAAGGGTCCGAGGACGAGGTCGACGAAGACCAGACCGAACTGTTCGAGGAAGAGTGATCGCGCAGCCCTTTTATTGCCGCATAAACCGCATATCTTTGAGCGAGAAGACACGGAGTTGAGCGATGAATGCAAACCGGATCATCGATATGATTGTGCGTCAGGTCATGCGCCGTTTGGTCAATAAGGGTGTGAACAAGGGCATCGACATGGCCAGCCGAAAGGGCGACAGATCGGGCACGTCGAAAGGGCCCAGGCAAGTCAGCGCGCCACGCCATGCGCAGAGCCTGAGGCAAGCACAGCGTGTGACCCGGCAAATGCGCCGGTTCATGAAGTTTTAAGGTTTAGCTTACAGCTTTGAAGTGCTTCGACAGTTTCAAACCCTGACCCTGATAGTTCGAGGCGATGCCTGCGCCGTATAGCTGCGTGGGCATTTCGGTCATTTTCTCGTAGACCAGACGCCCGACAACCTGCCCATGCTCCAGCACGAACGGTGCTTCGTGGCAGCGTACCTCAAGCACACCTCGGGATCCGGCCCCACCGGCAGCGGCATGGCCAAAACCGGGGTCAAAGAACCCGGCATAGTGCACTCGGAATTCACCAACCATCGCCAGATAGGGTGCCATTTCAGCGGCGTACATTGGTGGAATGTGCACCGCCTCACGGCTGACAAGGATATAGAACGCGCCGGGGTCCAGGATGATGCAGCCATCCTTGGTGCGCACTTCTTCCCAATAGTCCTGCGGGTCGTATTCGCCGATACGATCCAGATCGATCACGCCGGTGTGTGGCTTGGCACGGTAGCCAACCAGATCGGTATCGGGAAGTTGCAGATCAACGGAAAAGCCCAAACCGTCCTGAATGACGGCAGGACCATCCACCAGTGGCGACTCGACGTGCAAAGCCGTCAACTCGGCATCCGAGAGCACGGCCTGACCCTGACGGAAACGGATCTGGTTCAAGCGCATCCCGGGCCGCACCAAAACCGAGAAGGAACGCGGGCAGATTTCCGCATAGAGCGGTCCCGTATATCCCGCAGGCACCCGGTCAAATTCGGAGCCGCCATCGGTGATGGTCCGGGTCAAAAGGTCCAGCCGCCCGGTCGAGCTTTTGGCATTTGCCACGGCACTGACATCCTCGGGCAGGGCGAGCGATTCCATCAGGGGCACCAGATAGACGCAGCCTTTTTCCAGAACAGCACCAGCCGAAATATCGATGCGGTGCATCTCGAACTCGGTCAAACGATCGGCGACGGTTCGCCCTTCGCCTGCAAGAAACGAAGCACGGACTCGGTAAGCGACTGTTCCCAGACGTAAATCAAGGCTAGCGGGTTGAATCTGTGCAGACAGAACGTCCGGGCTGGCGGTGATTTCGCTGCGCGCGATCATCGCCTCAATCTGTTGGTTCGGGCAAACACCTGTCATCTCGATCCCCTCTGGTGCCAGAGCGGGATCTGGCCTGTGTGCCATAAACGTCGGTGTGATTTGGTCGGGCTAGCAGGACTCGAACCTGCGACCTTCCGTCCCCCAGACGGACGCGCTACCAGGCTGCGCCATAGCCCGACGTTGGGGTGTTCATAAAGATTTTCCCGGCAGGGGCAAGAGGAAAACACTGCCTTTTTTTCCTAACCCGCCGCCTGTGTTTCCACACGGTCCAGCCAGTAACGCAGGTCTTTTGCGATCGGCGCGATGCGGCGCAGCAGGTCGTCGTCAAACTCGGCCCGGTTCCACGCCAGGGATGCGATTCCCCCGATCAAAGGGGCGGTATCAAGTTCAGGTTCCGAATCTGGCTTCTGAATGGCAGATGGGGCTGAGTCGATCCGAGCTTCTTCTTTCACCGATGGTGCAGAGGGCTCACCCAAATCCATATGGATCTGTTCAGTGGCGGCCGCGGGTTTCGGTTCAAATGGCACCACGGTGTCTTCAACAGGTAATGCCGGGTCAGGGGAGTGTTCGTCCAAAGACGGGGACAGCGATACGACATGTGCCACGCCTTGCTCGCGCAGGATGCGCTGAACGCCTTTGATGGTGATTCCGTCTTCGTGGAGCAGTTTTTTGATCCCCCCCAAAAGCCGCATGTCATTGGGGCGATAATACCGGCGTCCACCCGCGCGTTTGACCGGTTTCACCTGCGTGAACCGGCTTTCCCAGAAACGCAAAACATGGGCTTGAACACCAAGCCAATCCGCAACTTCGCTGATGGTGCGAAACGCGTCGGGAGACTTGCTCATATCCGCGAGACCTCGGGGTTACTTGCGATTCCCGGCAGCGACGCGATCCTTCATCAGATGCGACGGGCGGAACGTCAGCACGCGGCGCGGCTGAATCGGGACTTCTTCACCGGTTTTGGGGTTGCGACCAACGCGGGCGGTCTTGTCGCGTACACTGAAGGTGCCGAAGGACGAGATTTTGACCTGCTCACCACGAACCAGAGCGTCAGACATGTGGTTCAAGACGCTTTCCACCAGCTGCGCGCTTTCGTTTCGTGACAGTCCAACTTCACGAAAGACGGCTTCGCTCAGATCCATTCGAGTCAGTGTTTTGTCGCCCATGCCATTTCCCCTTGTTGATATCAGAGCATATGGCTATGGCAAATTCGCTGTCAATATCAATGAATTGCAAGAGGCTGTGTAAGCCGGTTTGCGCCGGTTACCAGCGCAGAACCACCGCGCCCCATGCCAGCCCACCACCAATGGCTTCGGTTACGATCAGGTCACCTTGCTTGATCTGGCCGCGCTGTTTGCCGACTGATAGCGCCAAAGGAATAGACGCAGCCGAGGTGTTACCGTGATCCTGAACCGTGACCACAACATTTTCCATCGGCAGGCCCATTTTCTTGGCGGTGCCCTGAATGATCCGGATATTGGCCTGATGCGGAACGATCCAGTCCACATCCGCATTGCTGAGGCCCGCACGATCCAATGCCGTTTCCGCAGTTTTCGTAAGTTTTTCAACGGCATGGCGGAACACCTGGTTGCCTTGCATACGTAGGTGCCCGGTGGATTGGGTTGATACGCCCCCATCCACATAAAGAAGATCCTTGTAACGGCCGTCCGAATTCAGGTCGGTTGCCAGAATGCCGCGATCTGCGGCGGTGCCTTCGCCCTCTTGCGCTTCCAGCACCAAAGCTCCCGCGCCGTCGCCGAAGAGGACACAGGTGGATCGATCGGTCCAGTCCATGATCCGAGAGAACGTCTCGGCGCCGATCACCAGCACACGCTTGGCCTGACCGGAAACAATCAGCGCATTTGCGTTGGAAAGTGCAAAAACGAATCCTGCGCAAACCGCCTGTATGTCAAAGGCGAAGCCATTGGTCATGCCAAGCTGCGCCTGAACCATGGTCGCAGCAGACGGAAAGGTCAGATCAGCGGTTGAAGTCGCAACAATGATGGCGTCAATATCGTCCGCGCTCAAGCTGGCGTCTTCCAAAGCGGCCTCTGCCGCCTTTGTCGCCAGATCCGAGGTGGTCTCATCCTCGGCGGCAAAGTGGCGGCGCTCAATGCCCGAGCGGGTGCGGATCCATTCGTCGGTTGTGTCCAGCGTTCTCTCAAACTCGGAATTGGGAACGATGCGTTCCGGCAAATAATGCCCGACACCTACTACAACTGAACGGCCTGCCATTTTGGGGTACTGCCTTTTTTTTGGTTATTTATCGGTCTGCGGCGCTGATTGCGCGGCATCTTGTGCAAGCTGGGCCGTGGATGCAACCCGCGCGGCTAATTTTTCGGAAAAGCCCGATTGCGCCAGAGTAAAGGCCAGCTTGATCGCCGCCGATACGCCAGTCGCATCTGCGCCGCCATGGGATTTCACAACAGTGCCGTTCAGACCCAGAAACACACCGCCGTTCACGCGCCGCGGGTCGATACGCTTTTTCAAGCGATTCAGCGAGGTGATCGCAAGGATCGATGCCAATCGGGACAACGGAGAATACTTGAAGGCCTGGCGCAACAGATCACCGATCAGGCTGGCCGTCCCTTCGCCGGTTTTGATTGCAACATTTCCGGTAAACCCATCCGTGACAATAACATCTGCCCTGTCACCGGGAATGTCGCTGCCTTCGACAAAGCCCACAAATTCGAAATTCGCCTGGTCCGCGAATTCCGCGATCATCGCGTGGGCTTCTTTCAGTTCGGCGCGCCCTTTGTGTTCTTCGGTGCCGACATTCAGCAAGCCGATCCGGGGCCGTTTCAATGCCATGCCGTTGCGCGCGTATGAGGCACCCATCAGGGCATATTGCAGCAAATCCTTGGAGTCGGCACGGACATCTGCGCCCACGTCAAGCATCACATTGAAGCCTTGCGGGTTGCGTGAAGGCCACAGAATCGCAATGGCCGGGCGGTTCACACCCGGCAGTTTGCGCAAGCGCATCATCGACAACGCCATCAGCGCGCCCGTATTGCCGCAGGACACCGCCCCATGTGCTTCGCCTTGGCGTACAGCCTCAAGCGTGGACCACATCGAGGTTTGCTTGCCGTTGCGCACAACCTGGCTGGGCTTGTCCTCCATCGTGACCACATCGGGGCAATCACGAAAAACGACGCGTCCTTCCAGGACACGCCGTTTGGCGACAAGCTTACGTAAAACCTGTTCGGGCCCGTGCAACAAAAATCCGATATCCGGGTTCTTGTCGGCTGATTTTGCCAGACCTGCAACAACCACTGCGGGACCTGCGTCCCCGCCCATAGCGTCGACCGAGATGGTGATCCGTCCGGCGTGCGTGGGCTGTTCAGTCATGCCTCGGTCTGCGCTCAATCAGGCTTAGGCTGCGTCTTCGTCCAGATCGATTTCGTCGGCTTGTGCGACGACTTCACGATCATCATAGTGACCGCAGGATGCGCAAACGTGGTGCGGGCGCTTCAGCTCGCCACAGTTCGGGCATTCGTTCGGGTTTGCAGCAACCAGAGCGTCGTGTGCGCGGCGGTTGTTGCGACGCGACTTGGAAACTTTGTTCTGTTGGACGGCCATGGTCTCAACCTTTGTCTACTGTGGGTCAGCAGATTCGCCGCCGACCGGGTTTCATACTTCGTTTTATCGTGGTTTGACGCGCGTTTAGGGGACCAGCCCCGCAATGTCCAACCCAAATTTCCGATGAGCGCGCGAAAATACTGCGATTCTCGACATGTTCAAGCGATTTTTCTGACCGCCTGCTATGACAGGAAATCAGACTGCTGTCACTCGTCTTTTTTCAGCACATCGCGCAATCCTGCCAATCCTGCAAAGGGCTTGGCATCTTCGTCGGTCATGGGTTTTTTGCCGGGTTCTGTATAGTCTACCTGACCCAGTTCGACGCCGTCCTTGCGCGGATATTGGGGCAGAGCCAGCGACAGCGCCTCGACCATCACCAAAGCCGGGTCAATCTCGGGGCCCAACTGTTCGGATTCGTCCTCTTCGGGAATTTCGAACTCTGGCTCGTCAGGGTCGGTCCAGTCCGCCAGAAACGTCCGTTGTACGGGAATGTCGATTCGTGTGGTTACGGGATCAAGCGTCACGACACAGGGCTGAATAACGGTTGCACCCAGTTTACCGTTCAGAACCCAGTCACGTTTGCCTTGGGCGCGGACCTCTCCGACAAAGCTGATCTTGCGCAGACCCAGCAGGCCTAGATCCTGCCGAATCTCGTCAAGAGCCGCAGCAGCAGGGCGCAGATCGAAGGGCGTGGGGGCATTCTGGGGCAGGTCGGCCACACGAAGTGATGTAAGGTTGCTCATTTGTGAGCCTTTCTATGTGTTGAACCGTGGCAGCGGTTTCTGTAATCGGATAGAAGCCGCAAGAGGCCAAGGCAAGAGGGTGCGCATGTTGAAGGTAGTGAACCGGTTGAAACCAGCGACGAAATCGCTTGTGTTTGTTGCCTGTCTGGCTGCGATTGGCGCCTGTACGCCGATCTTCAAGAATCACGGCTATGTACCGCCGGCCGAAGATCTGGCCGAAATCAAAGTGGGCGTCGACACGCGCGACAGTGTGGAAGAGGCCATCGGCGCGCCGGGTGCGTCAGGTGTCGTGCGGGATTCCGGTTTCTATTACGTGCGCTCGCGGGTGCGCCATTACGGCCCGAAACGGCCCGAAGTTGTATCGCGCGAACTGGTGGCCATCAGCTTTGACCAGCGTGGTGTCGTCAGCAACATCGAGCGCTTTGGACTGGAAGACGGTCTGGTCATTCCCCTGGAACGCCGCGTGACCGATTCCAACGTCCAGGACAAAGGCTTCCTGCGTCAGCTGCTTGGCAATATCGGCAATTTCAACCCGGCCAATATCCCGGGCGTGAACAACTAATCCGGTCTGCCACCTTGTGAGAGTCACAAGACAGTCACATGTCTTGTGTTAACGAGGCCTTGACGGCAACAATGGGTTTGCAACCGTGGAGGATGCGACCGTGGCGACTGCAGTTTTGCTCAGCAAAGGGCGCTATCGCGCGCGACTTGCACAGTCGGCAGAGGATATCGAGGCTGCACAACGGTTGCGGACGTTGGCCTTCGGCACGCGGCAACTGGACCGCGACGATTTCGACGCACGATGCAGCCATATTCTGGTCGAAGATACGCGTTCAGCGGGCCAACTGGTCTGTTGTTTCCGGATGCTGACCATGGATCATGGTGGCGAAATCGGGCGCAGCTATTCGGCCCAGTTCTACGACCTGAGCTCGCTGGAGGATTTCAGTGGCCGCATGGTCGAGATGGGACGGTTTTGCATTCATCCTGATCACAGCGATCCCGACATCCTGCGCGTGGCGTGGGGTGCCATGACAGCCTATGTAGATCAGAACGGTGTTGAGATGCTGTTTGGATGCTCGTCCTTTGCCGGTACCGAGACTGCGCAGTATCTAGACGCGTTTGCGATGCTCAAGCATCGTCATCTGGCACCGAAACGATGGCTGCCACGGGTAAAAGCGCCGAATGTTTTTCGCTTTGCTGCGCGTCTGCGGCGCAAGCCAGATGCCAAAAAGGCAATGTTGCGGATGCCACCTTTGTTGCGCACCTATCTGATGATGGGCGGTTGGGTCAGTGATCATGCGGTTGTAGATCGTCACATGAACACACTTCATGTGTTCACCGGGCTGGAAATCGGAGCGATTCCCCCGACGCGCAAACGTCTGTTGCGGGCGGTGGTCGGGTAGATTGAGTATTTCCGAAAAGGTGAAGCAGAGGCGTTGACGCATTGTGTCAGCCGGTTTAGCTGGCGGTCATGGCGAGAATTCCTTTATTGCAGATGTCCGGCATTTCCCTGACTTTCGGGGGCGATCCGGTGTTTTCCGAACTTGATCTGGTAGTCCAACCTGGTGACCGCGTGGCGCTGGTCGGGCGCAACGGGTCGGGTAAGTCTACCTTGATGAAGGTGATGGCCGGATTGGTTGAGGCCGATCGGGGTGAGATTGTCATCCCGCCCGGAAAATCCGTGGGATATATGGAGCAGGACCCAACGATGCAGGGGTTTGCGACACTGGGTGACTATGCTTCCAGCGGGTTGGAGCCAGGCGAGCTCTACAAGGTTGAACGTGCAGGTGAAGGGTTAAAGTTTGACCCGTCCCGCCCCGTTGACACGGCATCGGGTGGAGAGCGGCGGCGAGCGGCGCTGGCCAAGCTGATGGCAGAGGCACCGGACCTGATGTTGTTGGACGAGCCCACAAACCACTTGGATATCGAAGCCATTGCGTGGCTGGAGCGCGAGCTTGGGTCAACCCGTGCGGCTTTTGTACTGATCTCGCACGACCGTGCGTTTTTGCGCGCGTTGACGCGGGCCACACTCTGGATTGATCGGGGCGCTGTTCGACGGCATGAGCAAGGTTTTGAAGCGTTTGAGACCTGGCGGGACAAGGTGTGGGAAGAGGAAGACCAACAGCGCCACAAGCTGAACCGCCTGATCAAGTCCGAAGCGAAATGGGCGGTTGAGGGCATCAGCGCCCGACGCAAACGCAACCAAGGCCGGGTGCGGGCCTTGCAGTCCCTTCGAGCCGAAAAAGCAGCGCAGATCAAACGGCAGGGCTCGGCTGCCATGACGTTGGAATCGGGGCCAAAGTCGGGCCGTAAGGTGATCGAGGCCAAGGGCTTGGCCAAAGGGTTTGGCGACAAGCAGATTGTTCGGAGTTTTGACCTGCTGGTGCAGCGCGGCGATCGCGTGGCATTTGTCGGGCCCAACGGGGTGGGTAAGACCACGCTGCTGAAAATGTTGCTGGGTCAGGTTGAACCGGATGAGGGTTCGGTGTCGTTGGGCACGAATCTTGAGATCGCGGTGTTCGACCAGACACGCGCGCAGTTGGATCCCGAGATGTCCCTTTGGGACAGCCTTACCGGCGACCCCGAGATGCGGGTGTCGGGAAAGGCCGATCAGGTGATGGTTGGCGGGCAACCCAAACATGTGGTGGGGTATCTCAAGGAATTCCTGTTTGACGAAGGTCAGGCAAGAGCGGCCGTTAAGTCCTTGTCAGGTGGGGAAAAAGCAAGGTTGTTGCTGGCCAAGCTGATGGCGAAATCCTCGAACCTTCTGGTATTGGACGAACCAACCAACGATCTGGATGTTGAGACGCTGGATCTGTTGCAGGAGCTTTTGGACGATTACGACGGAACGGTTCTGTTGGTCAGTCACGATCGGGATTTTCTGGACCGGGTGGCAACGACGACGATTGCGATGGAAGGGAATGGTTGCGCAACTGTCTATGCCGGAGGGTGGTCGGACTACATCGCGCAACGTGGCGATGTCGCTGGGAAAAAGGAAGAAAAAGCAAAAGCTTCAAAGCCAAAGGTCAAGCAAGAGGCGAAGCCGAAATCGGGTCTGTCTTTTTCGGAAAAGCACAGGTTGGAGAAGCTGCCTGCCGAAATCGCGCGCCTTGAGGCCGAGATCGCCAAGCTGGAAGAGCTGATGTCCGACCCAGAGTTGTTCACCCGCGAGCCGGTCAAGTTTCAGAAAGCCACCGATGCGCTGGTCGAACGTCAGGAAAAGCTGTCGGCGGCCGAGGAAGAGTGGCTGGTGCTGGAAGAAAAAGCCGAAGGCGCCTGAGCGCCATCGGCGGAGCGAACCGAGTTTAGTCGATTTTCGTCATCTCGCTCAGCGTGAATTCTGCAACCGCGCCGTCTGTCGCCTGCATATAAGCGGCAAGATGGGGTGCATTCATGTGGGTTTGCCACAGTTCCCGCGTTTCCCAGTTTTCGTAAAAGACAAAAAAACCGGGAGTCGAGGTATCCACATGCAGGTCGTACTGGATGCAACCTTCTTCAGCACGGGTGATGGGGATGAGCTTTTCAAGCTCCGTGCGGACAAGCTCTTCTTTGCCTGGATTGGCGGTGATTTGCGCGAGAATTGTCAGGGCCATGATGTCTCCTTACAGGGCTCGGTTGCGATGAACCGAGATATGTGTGACACCATCAAATCACGCAAGTACGCACTATTTGTGCGGGTAAGTACCATTTGTATACTGTCTGAGGCAGGAGGTCGGGGTGGATCGATTTGAAAGATACGACTGCAGCGGAGGTTGCCCGGTCGAGGCCGGGCTGGAGCAGATATCGGGCAAGTGGAAGGGCTTGGTGATCTATCATCTTCTTGGTGGCACGATGCGCTTTAACGCGTTGTCGCACGCATTGGGCACGGTGACCCTGCGCAGCCTGACCAAGCAGCTACGCGAGCTAGAGGCAGATGGAATCGTGCATCGCCAAGTTTATGCAGAGGTGCCGCCCAGAGTGGAGTACAGCCTGACTGAAAAGGGGCAGGCGCTGCGCCCGGTGATCGAGGCGCTGGCGGATTGGGGGCAGAATAAGGTTATGGGTGGGACCGGATAGGCCGGGCAGGGTTTCCGGCAACGGTTTCGCCGGGCTGGACATCCTTTGTCACGACACTCCCGGCGCCAATCGTGGCATTGTCGCCGACAGTGATGCCGGGTAGCAGGATCGCGCCTCCGCCCACCCAGACATGCCTGCCAATTGTGACCGGCAAACCGATTTCCAGTCCTTTTGCCCGATCCGCCGGGTCTTTGGCGTGGTGGGCGCAGTAGATCTGGACATTGGGGCCGAACATCGTGTCGTCTCCGATCCGTATTGGGGCCGTGTCCAGCACGACACAACCGGCGTTGAAATAGACCCGGTTGCCCAGATGGATGTTCATCCCATAAGCACAATGGAACGGAGCTTCGAGGAAGCAGGCCTCGCCGACATGGCCCAGCAGTGCATGCAACTCGGGGGCCATCACTCCGCGCGTGTCGGGTGGGCAGGTGTTGTGCGCGTGAACTGCGCGCCTTGCCTGCGCACGCAGAGCATCCAGTTCCGAATCCAGACAGCAATACCACTGTCCGGACTGCATTTTTTCACGTTCAGACATGCGAAAGATTTAGCGCATCCGCAATGCACCGTCGATGCGGATAACTTCTCCGTTCAGATAACCCATCTCGACGATGAAGCCGGCCAATCGTCCGTATTCCATCGGATCGCCCAAGCGAGCAGGGCTCGGGACGTCAGCGGCCAGCTGTTGCTGTACCTCTTCGGGCAGACCGGCCAGCATCGGGGTCATGAAAATGCCCGGCGCGATGGTCATGACGCGAATGCCGGTCGAGGCCAGATCACGGGCCATCGGCAGCGTCATGCCAACAACACCACCTTTCGAAGCGGCATAAGCCGCCTGACCCTTTTGCCCGTCATATGCAGCGATGGAGGCGGTGTTGATGATCACACCACGTGCACCGTCTGCTTCGGGGTCATTCTTTGCCATCTCGGCAGAGGCCAGGCGCGACACGTTGAAGGTACCGACGAGGTTGATATCAATTGTGCGCTGGAAGGCGTCCAGAGGGTGGGGGCCATCCTTGCCAACCGTCTTGATGCCATAAGCGATGCCCGCGCAATTCACGGTTGCGGTGATCTTGCCCATCTTGTCCATGCCCAAGCGCACGGCAGCTGCCACCGAATCCTCATCAGTGACATCGGTCTGCGCAAAATGCCCGCCGATTTCACTGGCAACCTGAACGCCGCGATCTGCGTCCCGGTCCAGAATGGTGACCTGCGCACCTTGGGCGGCAAAATGACGGGCCGTGGCTTCGCCCAGACCGGACGCGCCGCCGGTGACAAGGGCGGCTGTGGTGGACAGGTGCATGGTGAACTCCTCCCAGAGATATGAACGAATGTTCAATAACTGGTTCGCGGGTGCGGTGTCCACAGTTTTGACGAAATGGATGGCCCGGTGGCCCGCGTCGCCAAACCCGAACCAAAAAAACGTTCCTGAAGACAAGTTAATCCAGTCCTCACGAAAACGCGCCTGTTTGTGAGTGAAGACTTCAAGGCCGTCATGTGTTTTTTCGCCAGGAGGTCCTGATATGGTTATGAGTAAGAAACAAACGTTGGGTGCTGTACTTGTCGCGCCTGTTTTTGGATTGGTGATGATTGGCAGTGCATCTGCTGCACCGGAAACCTGCACGGGGAAAACGGCCCGCAGCCTGGCCAATGCCGGGGATTACGCGGGGTTGTGTGATTGCGTTCAGGTGACCCCAAGTTTTCTGGAGAGGCTACAGAAACGTTCGGATTTGGAGACAACGTTGGAAGTGACCGGGGCACAGTGCCCGGGTCTCGCCGCGCTACTGACGGATTTGCCGACGGCAAGCCTGTCGGGTTCAAACGAAAACCGTGGAGAAAGCCGAGGATCTGAGCCGCAAGGCGAGGCGTTTGCAGAGGCGGCAAGTCCGGGGTCGCCGGGCGGCGGCCAACCCGGTGGTGGCGGTGAACCCGGCGGTGGTGGTGAACCCGGCGGTGGTGGTGAACCCGGCGGTGGCGGTGAACCCGGTGATGGTGGTGAACCCGGCGATGGTGGTGAACCCGGCGATGGTGGTGAACCCGGTGATGGCGATGGAAAAGGTGGCAAAGGCGAAGGTAAAGGGAAAGGCGGCAAAGGCGGCGACGGAAAAGGTAAAAATGGCGACGGCAGAGGTGAAGGCAAAGGTAACGGCGGTAAGGGTGGCAGCAAAGGTAACAACGGCGGTGGGAATGGCGGAGAAGGCAGCAGCCCGGGCCGTGGTAACAACGCCAACAACGACGAAGGCGACAATGACCGAAACGGTCGTGGCGGCGGTCGAAGTGGCGGAAAAGGCCTTAGGTAATCATCCCGCCTTATGAAGCAGTACGGCCACCCGTTCGGGTGGCCGTTGTCCTGTTCGGTCTCTTCAGATTGAGATCGTATCAGCCGAGTTGAACCAGTGCGTGGCGCTTTTTACCTGCGCTTAGCTTGATCGGCGATGAAAGGGCGCCTGCGTCGATCATCAGCCCGGCATCGGTCAGCGGTGCGTCATCCAGCTTGGCGCCGTTCTCGGCGATCAGGCGCTTGGCTTCTTTACCGGATTTAGCCAGGCCGGATTTGACGATTAGCTGCACGACAGAGATCGGCAGGTCCGCGGCGTTGAGGGTCAGTGTCGGAAGGTCGTCGCCTACGCCACCTTTTTCGAACACTTCGCGCGCGGTGGCTTCGGCATTGGCCGCAGCTTGTGCGCCGTGCAGCAGTGTCGTGACTTCATTGGCCAGACGAATCTTGGCCTCGTTGATCTCGGACCCGGCAAGCGCGCCCAGACGATCGCACTCATCCACCGGCAATTCAGTGTAAAGCTTCAGGAACCGGCCCACATCCGCGTCGGTGGTATTGCGCCAGAACTGCCAGAACTCGTAAGACGAGCGCATCTCGGCGTTCAGCCAGACTGCACCGTCCTGAGACTTGCCCATTTTCTTGCCGTCACTGGTGGTCAGCAGAGGCGAGGTCAGGCCGTAGATCTCGTGATCCAACACGCGGCGAGTCAGGTCAATCCCGTTGACGATATTGCCCCATTGGTCTGATCCACCCATCTGCAGAACACAGCCGTAACGGCGGTTCAGTTCCAGGAAGTCATAGGCCTGAAGGATCATGTAGTTGAATTCGAGAAAAGACAGCGATTGCTCACGGTCCAATCGGGACTTCACCGATTCAAACGACAGCATCCGGTTGACCGAGAAATGTCGCCCGATGTCGCGCAGGAAATCGAGGTAGTTCAGGTCATCCAGCCATTCGGCATTGTTCAGCATCAGCGCCTTGTTCTCGGCGTCTGTGTCATAGTCGATATAGGCTGCGAACACCTTTTTGATGCCCGCGATGTTTTCGTCGATCTGTTCGGGGCCCAGCAAGGGGCGCTCGTCCGCGCGGAACGAAGGATCACCGACTTTGGTCGTGCCGCCACCCATCAGCGTGATCGGCTGGTGACCGGTCTTCTGGAACCAACGCAGCATCATGATCTGGATCAGGCTACCCACATGCAACGACTGTGCCGTTGCATCAAAGCCGATATAGGCCGGTTTGCACCCACTGATCAGCGCGTCGTCAAGGCCCTGATAATCGGTGCAGTCGGCGAGAAAGCCGCGCTCGATCATCGTGGCGATGAAATCCGATTTGGGGTGGTAGGTCATATCGTGCCCTTTGGGTTAATGTTGCGGGGCACTGTATAGGCGGCAGCGCCTAGGAGGAAAAGCCACCTTTTTTCCTTGGAGCCGGGTGTCGATCCGGCCACGCGGTTCGCGAAAAATAAGAGGCGCCGTATCAGAACGCTTGCGTTTTTGTGCAAACAAAAGGCAGTTTGACCAGGCTGCAACCCAGAGGTGAACCCAAGGACCCGGATGTGGCGAAGAAGACAGCCAGTTCAGGAGGCAGGCGTGGGCCAGACCATCAGCAAACACGGGGTGATCCGGGCACTGGGCGCAATGTCGGGCACCTCGATGGACGGCGTGGACGCCGCGATCGTCGAGACCGACGGGCACCGGATCATGGGGTTTGGGCAAAGCGGCTATCGTGCCTACTCGGACGCTGAACGCGACGTGCTGCGGGCGGCAATGGGACAGTGGCACGGGCCCGATGTCGATGCGGCTGCCGAGATGGTCACTTTCGCCCATGCCGAGGCGTTGTCTGAATTCGAAGAAGTCGACGTGATCGGTTTTCACGGTCAGACCCTGGCGCATGAGCCGCACGGGCGTGGAACTTTGCAGGTGGGCGATGGTCTGGGGTTGGCGCAGGCGTTGGGTCGCCCGGTGGTTTGGGACTTCCGCAGTGATGATGTGGCAATGGGGGGCGAGGGTGCGCCGCTGGCGCCGTTCTTTCATTTTGCCTGCGCCAAGTGGTTCGGCGCGGATCGGCCCCTGTGTTTCCTGAATCTGGGTGGCGTTGGCAATCTGACGTATGTTGATCCGTCCTTTGACGGCCCCGAAGTGCCGGGTGCCTTGCTGGCCTTTGATACCGGACCCGCCAATGCGCCCGTTGACGATCTGATGCAAGCCCGGTTGGGGTTGCCCATGGATCGGGACGGGGCGCTTGCGCGCGATGGCACCGTCGAAATGGGGGCGCTGGAGCTGTTTCTGGCCGAACCATTTTTTGCCAGAATGCCACCGAAGTCATTGGACCGAAATGATTTTGCGGAAATGATCGGCCTTGTACGGGAGTTGAGTGATGCGGACGCCGTGGCGACCCTGACCGGGATGTGTGCCGCGGGCGTTGTACAGGGCATGGAGCACTGCCCGAAACCTCCGTCTTGTGTGCTAGTCACTGGGGGCGGGCGTCATAATCCGGTTTTGATGGAGATGCTGCGTGTGTCGTTGGACTGCCCGGTCGAACCGGTCGAGGCGGTGGGGTTGGATGGCGACATGCTTGAGGCGCAGGCCTTTGCCTATCTGGCGGTGCGCGTGGCGCGCGGCCTGCCGACCTCTTGCCCCGGAACGACCGGCGTACAGGCGCTGGTTGGGGGCGGGGTTGTCAGTTCGGTCTCAATGGACGCTGTAGGCTAACGCCAGCTGGAAAACAGTTCAAAATAACAACTTGTTGTGCGACGGTGGCCCCGGACCCATGAATTGAGGGCAAGGCATTATGGCGACAAAAGCAGAGCTTGAATCGGAGTTAGAGAAATTACGGGAGCGAAACGCGACGTTGGAGGCGCGGGTCGAACAAGACCCGGCCCCTAAGGAAATGCCCGAACGCACCAAGTCGTCCGATGAAATCCGGAAACTGTTGGAAGAGCACGGGATCGACCTGAGCCAAGCGCAGTCACTGGGAGAGGATGTGGTCGAGGAGTTCGGTCGCTTGCAGAAGGACTATCCGATCACAGCGCTGCTGATTGCGTTTTCGCTTGGCTATGTTGTCGGGCGCGCAGGGTTAGGAGGAGCCTCATGAGCAGATTAAGTAGAAATCTGGTAGCGATCTACCGAACAGAACGTCTGATCGCACGCCGCCGTTTGGCCGTGGTTCAGCAGCAGACGATACTGATGGGGATTGCAGGCATCGCCGCTTTTTCGGCCCTGGTGCTTTTGAATGTCTCGCTGTTCTTTGCCCTTCAGAACACGATGTCACCAGCTTCGGCCGCGGCTTGGCTGGCCCTTGGAAATCTGGTGGTTGCCGGGGTGCTGGTTCTGATCGCGCGGCGGAGCAGCATTGAAGATGAGGTCGCACCAGCAGTTGAAGTCCGCGACATGGCGATCGCGGACATCGAAGACGAGTTCGAAGAGATGGCGACAGAAGCGCGGGAGGTCGTGCAGGCCGTCAAGAGCATTGGGTCGAATCCTCTGGGGTCTCTGACGACGGTATTGGTGCCCCTGATCAGCATGTTGATCAAAAGCCGCAGTGGGGATTAGGGGGCTCTGCCCCCGTCGCGCAAGCGCGACTCCCCCGGGATTTTTTTAGCCAGATGAAGAGCGGATTCTAAAAGCTCTGGAGGCTGTTGAACACGAGGCAAAACAGGCCAAGCTCGGATACAATCCGCAGGTCTAACGGCAAACGGGCGCACCCTTGCGCTGGGCTGTGTCAAAGTGGAAATGCCCGGCGTGATAGCGATCTGCATCCGGGCCGAGCACGGTGCTGAAGACCCCACAAGCCCCGGTGTGCAACTGACGCAGAACCGCGCTTTGGGTGCTGTCATTCCATCCGTCCTGAACGGTGATCTGGGTGCCATCCTGAAGAACAAAGGTCGAGATATCGATGGCCCGACCGCGTGCGTGTTGCGACAGGCGCGCTTGCGGCTGGTTGTTCTGGGTTTTGCAGGCATAATGCCCAACAACCCGCATCCCCTTGAGCCCGCCACCCAAATCGGCAAAGGCGGGTTTGGCGGTGTTTTCGATCCATGTTTTCAGCGTAACCGCCGTTTGACAGTCCATCAGTGAAAACTGACTGAGCGCAACATCCGAAATCCGGTACACCCGAACCGGGTTCGCGATGCCGCAGCCCCGGGCTTTGCTTGTCAGGGCTTTGCGTGTTTCCCCCAATATGGTCCAGTCGCCACATACGGCGCCGCGTTCGCGCATCCGGTCGCGCCCCTGTTCCAGTTGCTGGGTTGCGCAAGGGGGAAGATCTTCGGGAGTCTGCGCTGCGGGGGTGGCGTCGGTTGTTGTACCTGGCAGTGACACTTCGAGCGCTTCACCAGAATCGGCGCAGTCAGGACTGGCATTTGCATTCCCTGCATTAAGGCAGAGAAACAGAATTGTCAGACAGACCTGCTTCATACTCACTCGATACTCCGTCACACGCGGTTACGGGTACAGGATGGGCAACGTAGGGCCGTCTGTAAACTCAACTTTTCAGAGACTTTTGATGGTTGGGCTATTCCCGTGGGATGTCAAAGTCCGGTGCGGCCAGTTCAAATCCTTCGAAATCAAAGCCGGGGGAAACCGTGCAGCTGACCAGAGTGTATTCTCCTGTACTGTGTGCAGCCTGCCAATGGCCTTCAGGAACGATCAGCTGAGGCGCACCTTTTGACAGGTCAGGAGTCAGCAGATGATCGGCAGCAGGCCCTGCATCCGTCGCGCTCAGCGACAGGACCAGCGGTGCACCGGCGTGGTAGAGCCAAATTTCGGTCGCATCGACCCGATGCCAGTGGCTGCTTTCGCCCGCCTGCAACAGGAAATAGATGCAGGTTCCTGTGGGGCGGCCTGCGTTGTCGGCGCGCCAGGTTTCGGCATACCACCCCCCTTCGGGATGACGTTGGAGGTTCAGGTGGTCGATTATGTCTTGTGCGGTCATGAGTGCCCTCTTGGTTCGGCGCGATTATGCACGGGCACGCAAGATCCGCTATGGTATTCGTGAGCCTGAGGAATATGTATTGCAACATGACTCTGACGATCCCGTTTGATAACACCTATGCCCGTTTGCCAAATGCGTTTTTTGCGCGGCAGACACCCGTTCCTGTGCGTGCGCCGCAGATGATAGCGTTTAACGATGATTTGGCGAAGTTGCTGCAAATTGCCCCCGGCGATGTGCAGGACATGGCCGAGGCTTTTGCGGGCAATCGTCTGCCTGAGGGTGCCGAACCCATCGCGCAGCTGTATTCGGGGCACCAATTTGGACAGTACAACCCCCAGCTGGGAGATGGGCGCGCGGTGTTGCTGGGCGAGACTGTGGGCATCGATGGGGTGCGCCGGGATATACAGTTGAAAGGCTCGGGCCCTACGCCGTTTTCGCGCCGCGGCGATGGCCGGGCGTGGCTGGGTCCGGTTCTGCGTGAATATGTGGTATCCGAGGCGATGCACGCGCTGGGTATCCCGACCACGCGTGCTCTGGCGGCTGTGGAAACGGGCGAGACGGTGTTTCGCGAAGGTCCGATGCCGGGTGCGGTGTTGACGCGTGTGGCCAGCAGCCATCTGCGGGTAGGCACGTTTCAGGTCTTTGCCGCACGGGGGCAGTTGGACAGCTTGCGCCGACTGACGGAATACGCCATCGCGCGTCACTATCCCGAGGCTGAGGGGCCTATGGGACTGTTGCGGGCCGTGCGGGATGCGCAGGCCCGGTTGATCGCGCAGTGGATGAGCGTGGGTTTCATTCACGGGGTGATGAACACTGATAATTGCTCGATCGCGGGCGAGACGATTGATTACGGTCCTTGCGCGTTCATGGACACATATCACCCCAACACGGTCTACAGTTCAATTGATCGCATGGGGCGCTATGCTTATTCCAGCCAGCCCGATATCGCAGTGTGGAATTTGGCGCAATTGGCGACGGCCTTGATCCAACAGGTGGACGACAAAGAGGCCGCTGTCGAAGAAGCGACCGAGATTGTCCACGCCATGCCGGAGTTGTTGCAAGACAAATGGTTGACTCGCTTCCGGGCCAAGCTTGGATTGACGCGCGCTGAGGATGGCGATCTTGAATTGATCACCGACCTTCTGAAACGCATGGCCGAAGGGCAGGCGGATTTCACCAACACGTTTCGGGCGCTGGGTAGTGATTCTGTTCGGGATCAGTTCCTGGACCCTGCGACCTACGACAGTTGGGCAGAAGGCTGGCGCGGACGGATTGCCCGTGAATCGGACCCGCAGGAGGTGATGGCCGCCGCAAACCCGGCGTTTATTCCGCGCAACCACCGTGTCGAGCAGATGATTCAGGCGGCGGTGCAGGGGGACTATGCGCCGTTCCATCGACTGAATGCCGTCCTCGCTCGGCCCTATGTTGATCAGGATGGTGCCGCAGACCTAAAACGGCCACCGGCTAAGAACGAAGTGGTGCACGCAACCTTTTGTGGGACGTAACCCACAGGGTGGCGTTACTTTCGAACAATCTCCAACACTGCAGCGCTGACGATCAGCGTGGCGCCCAGAAACTCGCGCAGACCAAAGGGTTCTCCGGACAGCACGGCGGCAGAGGCGATGCCGACGACCACTTCGCTCATAAGCAACAGGCCAACCCGTGACGGGGAAAGCTTCGTCGCAGGCCAGATCGTCATGTAGACCATGGGCAGGATGTAGAAAACCGACAGAAGGGCCAGCAGCAGAATGCGGATCGTCTCATTTGGTGCGATGGAGGGTAGGGCCTGCTCAGGTAGTACAAGGAGGCTGAGCAAGGACAGAATCAGCGCGCCGAAAACAAAGGCAAAGACCTGTCCTGAAATCGAGATACGGCTGGCACGGTACAGGCCCAGCGTGCCCAAGGCCCAGCACACGCCCGAAGCCAGTGCCAGCCAGTCGCCTATGTTCTGAGGCCAGGGCACAAAACCCGAACCACCCAGAACAACGAACAGCCCTCCCAACCCGCAGAAAAGACCTGCCAAGCGCATAAGGCTGAGACGCTCGCCCAGAAACATAACGCCCAACAGCGTTCCCCAAATCGGGGTGAGGTAGAATAGCAGGATCGACCGAACAACCTCGGTATAAACAAGGCTGATGGAATATAAGCTGAACGCGGCCCCCGTGAACATGCCGCTGAGCATCAGGCTACGCCATTCCCGAACAAGTGTGTGTCGGTCGGTCCCTATCAAGGGGGCCAGAGCCATCAGGGCCGCACAGTACATGGCAATCCCAGGCCAGGGGCCGGTCAATCCTTGATCGAGAAAGAACCGAACCGGGATCCAATAGAGTCCCCATAGCGCGCCGCCCATGACCAGAACCAGGCTGGCGCGGGTGCTGTTGTTCGGCTGTGTCTGATGCAGTTCCATTCAGCCCCTAGTGTCGCAGCGGTGTGGCCGTTCCACCGCAACCGGATAGAGCAGGGGGTCCAAAGGAACAATCCTTTGGTGATCGGTTGCACGTCGTTTGCCATTAAATCGTGCAATATGCGTTGTTTCCGTGCGAGGTTTTCGTTCTGTAACCGAACTGAGGGGTTGCGCACCGCGCCAGACGTGGCACTTTGGGCGCCAGCCCATTGGTCAAGTCCTTATGAAACCATCTTCAACCCTACGTATCGCCAGCTACAACATTCAAAAATGCCTCGGGCTGGATCTTCGGCGTCAACCGCAGCGCATACTGCAGGTCATCGAACACATGCAGGCCGACGTCGTTGTGTTGCAAGAGGCAGACAAACGCCTGCCGCCCCGCCCGGCAGCCCTGCCGCATTTCATGCTGGACGAAGCCGGTTGGCAGATCGTCGATCTGGGCGGGGCCGGAAGCCTTGGGTGGCACGGTAATGCGGTCATCTGGCGCGGGGATGGTATTTCAGTCCGGCAGACAGGCCATCATGAGTTGCCGGGGTTGGAGCCTCGCGGGGCGGTCCGGGTCGAGTTCGATACCCAAATCGGGCCGCTGCGGGTGATGGGGATGCATCTGGGGCTGTTGCCTGCATCCCGACGGCAGCAGATTTCGCATATCCGGCGCTGTGATGATGATCTGCACGAGATGCCAACCGTCTGGGCCGGAGATTTCAACGAATGGTCGCGGCAGCCGGTTCTGGACCATCTGGCCCCCGAGATGCGCTTTCTACCGCCCCGGCCCAGCTTTCCCGCAGCTCAACCGCTTGGCGCGCTTGACCGGATCGCGCTGGGCGCGGGGGTAAAGGCCACCGCGCATGGGGTTCACAACGCGCGCCCGGCGCATATCGCATCGGATCACCTGCCTGTATGGGCCGATCTGACACGTGCCGCGTAAGATCAGCGGAAAAGCAGAAATCGCTGTAGCGCAAACTGCGCAGACATACTAAGACAGATACCCGAGCAAGTCTGAGGGGCATCATGTCGGATACGATTATTGGGCGTTGTGAGGCCAAAGGCCTGCGCATGACCGGTCAAAGAAGGATCATCGCGCAGGTGCTAGAGCAAAGCGACGACCATCCGGATGTCGAAGAACTCTATTCACGTGCCTCTGCTGTCGACAAAGGCATCTCGATCGCGACGGTCTACCGGACAGTCAAGCTGTTCGAAGAAGCCGGGATTCTGGAACGTCTGGAATTTGGCGATGGCCGTGCACGGTATGAGGATGCCGAGCGTGATCACCATGACCACCTGATCGATATGCAATCGGGTGAGGTTATCGAATTCGTCGACCCCGAGATCGAAGCCCTTCAGGAAAAAATCGCGGCAAAGCTGGGGTATAAGCTGAAAGGCCATCGGCTGGAGCTGTATGGCGTACCGCTGGAACAGGACTGATCCATCACAAAACGCGATTGTTCCCCTCACGTTAATTCATAAGCAGTGACGGGAATTACCTTGCCAGATGACGTTGGTTGAGGTTGTTGTGCGAACAGGCACCCGAAGTGCCTTTTTCCTGTGGACGCGCAAATGAACAACATAAACGGCATTCTGCTGCTCATCGGGTCGATGGCGGCCTTTGCACTTGAGGACATGTTCATCAAGGTTCTGTCGATTTCTGTACCGACAGGACAGATCATGGTGTTCCTCGGACTGGTGTGTGCGCTTGTCTTTGCATGCCTGTCGGTGGTCACGCGCAAACGCATCTTTGATCCGGTGGCGTGGAGCCTGCTGCCGATGGTGCGGGCGACAACCGAAGGGATCGGGGCGGTGACCTTTGTTACGGCGCTCTCCCTGATCGACCTGTCCACGGTCGCCGCTGTGTTTCAGGCCATGCCGCTTGCTGTAACCATGGGGGCGGCCCTGTTTTTGGGCGAACAAGTTGGCTGGCGGCGCTGGAGCGCTATTGGCGTTGGTTTTATCGGCGTTTTGATGATTATCCGCCCCGGTTTGGACGGGTTTCAGCCAGAGTCCCTGTTTGTGGTTTTGACCGTTATTGCGATTGCCGCGCGCGATCTGATCACGCGCAAGCTGGATGTGCGGGTGGCCTCGACGGTTGTGGCAATGCAAGCTTACCTCGCAGTGGCGTTGGCCGGGGGGCTGTTGATGGCAGTTTCCGGCACGTCTTTTGTACCGCTTCAGGACGGGCAATCCCTGCCGTATCTGGGGGCCATAGGGTTTGGTGTGATTGGATATTACGGCATTGTCACCGCGATGCGGGTCGGCGAAGCCTCGGCCCTGATGCCGTTCCGGTATACACGTCTGGTGTTTTCGATCCTCGCTGGGATGCTGATGTTTGGTGAGCGGCCAGATGCGCTGACAATGGCAGGTGCAACCCTTATCATCGGGTCCGGTCTTTACACCTTTGTCCGCGAAAGGCGCCTGGCCCGCGAACTGTCCCTGGCCTGACCCTGTTGGCGCAAACAGTAAACTGTTAGCCCTAAATGTCCGGAAATATGTGTGTTAGCGATAACGGAGCCGGTTTACTTTTGGGTGGTTGCTGCTATGACGCGTGCAACCGACTGCAGCCATAGGAACGGGCCTCATGAGCACCATTATCGACATCCACGCACGCGAAATTCTGGACAGCCGGGGCAACCCGACGGTCGAAGTCGACGTGATTCTGGAAGACGGCACCATGGGCCGCGCGGCGGTTCCGTCGGGCGCATCCACAGGCGCGCATGAGGCCGTTGAAAAGCGTGACGGCGACAAGGCGCGTTACATGGGCAAGGGCGTTCTGGAAGCCGTTGCAGCCGTGAACGGCGAGATCGCCGAAGAACTGGTTGGCTTTGACGCGACCGAGCAGGTGGCCATCGATCAGGCGATGATCGAGCTGGACGGAACCGAGAACAAGGGCCGTCTGGGTGCAAATGCCATTCTGGGTGTTTCGCTGGCGACGGCCAAGGCGGCGGCGGATTTCACCACGCAGCCGCTGTATCGCTATGTCGGCGGCACCTCGGCCCGCGTTCTGCCGGTTCCGATGATGAACATCATCAACGGGGGCGAGCATGCCGACAATCCGATCGACATTCAGGAATTCATGATCATGCCGACCTCGGCCGCGAATATCCGCGAGGCCGTGCGCATGGGGTCCGAAGTGTTCCATACACTCAAGAAGGAACTGTCGGCAGCCGGTTTGGCCACTGGTGTAGGGGATGAGGGTGGTTTCGCCCCCAACATCGCCAGCACGCGTGAAGCGCTGGATTTCATCCTGAAGTCCATCGAAAAGGCAGGGTACAAACCGGGTGAGGAAATCCACCTGGCTCTGGATTGCGCGGCGACCGAATATTTCAAAGACGGTAAGTACGTTTTGGCGGGTGAGGGCACGACCCTGACCTCGGAAGAAAACGCCGCCTATCTGGCAGCGCTGGTCAAGGACTATCCGATTATCTCGATCGAGGACGGCATGTCTGAAGATGACTGGGACGGTTGGAAAGCCTTGACCGACGCCATCGGGGACAAGGTGCAGCTGGTGGGGGACGACCTGTTTGTCACCAACCCCGCGCGTCTGGCCGAAGGGATCGAACGCGGCTGTGCCAACTCGATGCTGGTCAAGGTAAACCAGATTGGTTCGCTGACGGAAACCCTGCGAGCCGTCGACATGGCGCACCGCTCGCGTTACACCAACGTAATGTCCCACCGCTCGGGCGAAACCGAAGATGCCACCATCGCCGATCTGGCTGTGGCGACGAATTGTGGCCAGATCAAAACCGGATCGCTGGCGCGGTCGGACCGCTTGGCCAAATACAACCAGCTGATCCGTATCGAGGAATCGCTGGGCGAGGTCGCGGAATATGCGGGCGCGTCGATCCTTCGCAAATAAAGCATCTGGTGCTAGGCTGACACTCGGACACAATCTGGGGGTCACATCTTGCTAAACATCATCGAACCAGAAACGCCGGACCAGCTGAACGCGGTTCGGCGTTTGTGTTGGGATTACAGGGATTTCCTGCTGACCCTGGATGAGCAATCTGTTCAGATCGTTCAGACCTTTTATCCAAGGGAAAAATACGCCCGTTTGATGGACGCCATCGAGGTGGATCACGCGCCACCAAGCGGTGGGATCAAGTTGGCTGTTGTGGGTGACGAACCGATTGGTTGCGGCATGTTTCACACAATCGCGCCGGGCGTGGCCGAGATAAAGCGGGTGTTTGTGACGGATGCAGCAAGAGGCACTGGCGCGGGCCGTGCAATTATGCTGTCGCTGATCGAAACCTGCAGGGATCTTGGCTTTGACCATATCCGAATGGATACCGGAAAACCGCTGGAAGCTGCGACTCGGTTATACCTGTCTTTGGGGTTTCAACTGCGCGGTGCATACTCTGAGATTCCAGAAATCGCACGGGACCACCTGCTTTTTTTTGAGATGTCTCTTACGAAAGTCAATAAAACAAAAAATATTAATAATTGAATTTAATCAATGATTTATTGTCCCTAATCACTTTGACTGGATCACAAAAAACGTACTTTAAGTAAATTATGTGTGAACTTGTTACTAACAGGGCTCACACTGAATGCCGTAGTCTCATTTCATCGCAGAAAGGGGACTACGATGTCTGTATCAAAATTCCTTCTGATAATCACCGCAGCGTCCATTACAGTTCTGTCCGCATGTGCGGGCCCGGGCACCTATCCACTTACAGGGGAGGAAGTATCGACGAATGATCCGGTTCAGGACATGAACCCGGCCAATATTTTCCGGGGCGAGTCGCGTTAAAGCACCTTGCTCATCAGCATGTACTTGTCTCGGGGCCTGAACCCGGTACGCAGGTACAATTTCTGAGCGGCCTCATTGGTGCGGTCGACTTCCAGGTGAAGTGCCGTCAATCCAGCTCCAGCCAGAGCCTTGGGTAGATCCAGCAAAACCTCGGTCGCGATGCCGCGGCCGCGAACGGCGGGACGGATATAGATTTCGTCCACGAAGCCGTCCATGCCGCCAAATTCGACCGACCAGCCGAAGGTCAGGATGATATAGCCCAACGGCGCTCGTCCCGGTCCGATCAGATAGACGCAGCCGTGAGGGATGCCTTCCAGCAAAGGGACCAGCGCGTTTCTGGTCTTATCTGCGTCCTGTTCTATCCGCGCTTCGACATGAAACGCAGTGACCAGTGCCATCAGGCGGTCAAGATCTTCGGGGCGCGCAAGGCGCAGAGCGGCGCTCATAGTCGGGCCAGCCTTTCTGTCAGTAGGGCAAAGAAACCGTCCGCGTCGAGATCGCCGATAAACAGCGCGTTAGGTGCGCGGTTGGTGACGCCCCACCAATCGGCTACGGTCATGCCCATGGTCAATTCCGACAGGGTCTCAACCTCGACATTCACGTGACGGCCCGAGAACAACTCAGGCCGGATCAGGTAAGCGGTCACGCAGGGGTCATGCAGGGGGGCACCAGCGCTGCCGTATTTTTCCTTGTCGAAGCGTTCAAAGAAGTCGGTCATTTCCGCCGCTGCGATGCCGACCCTGTTTCCCAACGCACGGAACGCATCGTTGCGGGGTTTGGTAACAAGCGCCTTGTGTGTGACATCCAGCGGCATGACCACGATGGGCCTGCCGGATCTGAAAACGATATCAGCAGCTTCGGGGTCGACGTGGATGTTGAATTCGGCTGTGGGGGTGATGTTGCCCACTTCGAAATAAGCACCACCCATCAATACGATTTCCTGCACCCGATCGACGATGTCAGGGGCCTTGCGGAACGCCATGGCGATATTGGTCAGCGGCCCCAACGGGCAAAGGGTCACGGTGCCCGGAGCCTCGGCGCGCAGGGTTTGAATGATAAAGTCCACCGCGTGCCCGTCAGTCAGTGACATCTGCGGGTCGGGCAGGTCCGGTCCATCCAGCCCGGTCTTTCCATGCACATGTTCCGCTGTGACCAGACTGCGGATCAGCGGGCGGTCGCAGCCCGCAAAGACCGGAATATCGGTCCGGCCTGCCAGTTCGCAGACGATGCGCGCGTTCTTGGCGGTCAGTGACAGCGGTACATTCCCGGCGACAGCCGTGATGCCCAGAACCTCGATCTCATCCGGGCTGGCCAGTGCCAACAGGATGGCGACGGCGTCGTCCTGTCCGGGATCGGTGTCAATAATGATTTTGCGGGGCATGGTCTTCTCCGGGCGGCGTAAGGGTCGGACACTCGCAAGTGTCGCGCCACTTGTCTAGCCGATTTACAGATCGGCCGCGGCATCCACCGGCGGGAGTTTGCCGTTGGCGCGATGCTCCTCGGTTTTAACCTCATCCCAGAGCGCATCCATCTCAACAAGATCGCTTTGTGCAGGGGTTTTGCCCCGATCGGCCAGCCGGGCCTCGACCAGTTCAAAGCGGCGGGTGAACTTGGCATTGGTGCGGCGCAGGGCGGCTTCGGGCTCGATGCCCAGATGGCGACCCAGGTTGACCATCACAAACAGCAGATCACCGAATTCGTCCTCAAGCGCGTCGGCGTCCATCTTGTCCCGCGCTTCCTCCAGTTCAGCCGCTTCTTCGGTGATCTTGGCCAGCACATGGCTGGCATCGGGCCAGTCAAAGCCCACGCGGGCGGCTCGTTTTTGAAGTTTGTGCGCGCGCAGCAGGGCAGGAAGGTTCGCCGCGACACCGTCCAGCGCGCCTTTCTGTTCCTTGCCTGCGCGCTCGGCGGCCTTGATCGCTTCCCAGTCTCTGGTCTGCTGATCGGCTGATTTATCGCGGGATTCGTCGCCAAATACGTGGGGATGACGGCTGACCATCTTGTCCGACATGGTACGGACCACGTCCTGAAAGGTGAAATGCCCTGCTTCTTCTGCCATTTGCGCGTGAAAGACGGATTGGAACAGCAGGTCGCCCAGTTCCCCCTTCAACTCATCATAGGCCTTGCGTTCGATCGCATCGGCGACCTCATACGCCTCTTCGATGGTGTAGGGGGCTATGGTGGCGAAATCCTGTTCGACATCCCAAGGGCAGCCGGTTTGCGGGTCGCGCAGGCGGCGCATGATTTCCAGCAGGCGCTCGATCCCGGCGTCGCTGTCATGGATCAGAGGATTTTCGGCCATTGCGAACCCTTTCGTTCCGGTGTCAGATGCATCCATTCCGCAGTCAGGATCAGGAGTCCACCCCAGATGCCCGTCGTCAACCGAATTGCCGATTTTTCAGCCGATATGGCCAAGTGGCGCCAGCACTTGCACACGATCCCTGAACTGGAGTTCGAGTGCTATGAGACAGCCGCATTCGTTGCCGAGCGTCTGCTCGAATTCGGGGTGGATGAGCTGCATGAAGGCATCGCCAAGACCGGAATGATTGCGATCATCAACGGGCAGGGGGATGGGCCGACCATCGGCCTGCGTGCCGACATGGATGCCTTGCCGATATCGGAAGAAACGGGTGTCGAATATGCCTCGACAAATCCGGGCAAGATGCACGCGTGCGGTCATGACGGTCACACCACGATGCTGCTGGGTGCGGCGCGCTATCTGGCCGAAACGCGAAACTTCGCGGGTCGCGTGGCGCTGATCTTTCAGCCTGCCGAGGAAGAAGGTGGCGGCGCGGGCGTGATGGTTGAAGAGGGGATCATGGACCGGTTCGATATTTCTCAGGTCTATGGAATACACAACGATCCGGGAAATCCGGAAGGCGCCTTCTATACCACGCCGGGCCCGATCATGGCGGCGGTGGATTCGTTCGAGATTCATATACAGGGTGTCGGGGGGCACGGGGCGATGCCCCATCAGACCAAGGATCCCGTTATGGCAGCCTGCGGCATTGCACAGGCGATCCAGACAATTGTCAGCCGAAACCACTATGCCGTGGATGATCTGGTCGTCTCGGTCACACAGATCCACGCGGGAACGGTTAACAACGTGATCCCGGACACTGCTTATTTGAACGGCACTGTGCGCACCTTTGACCCATCTGTTCAGAAGATGGTGATGGAACGGATGGCGCAGATCGTTCAGGGGCAGGCGACGTCATACGGGGTAGAGGCGCGGCTGGATTATCAGGTAGGTTATCCGGCCACGATCAATGATGTTGAAAAAACCGCTTTTGCCGCCGATGTCGCGCGCGAAGTGTCCGGACCCGACCGCGTGGTCGACACTATGGGGCGCGACATGGGGGCCGAGGATTTTTCATACATGCTGCAGGCGCGACCAGGGGCGTATCTGTTCCTGGGGCAGGGCGAAGGCGCAGGGCTGCATCATCCGAAATACAACTTCAACGACGATATCGCGCCGGTGGGGGCCTCGTTCTTCGCGCGGATCGTGGAAAAGGCGCAGCCGTTGGGCTGATGGGGTAAAGAAATGGCATTGGAAGACGCAAAAAACCAAGTGGATGAGGCGTTCACCAACCCGGACCTGAAGGGGTTGTCTTATGAGAACACTTTTGGCGGGGCGACCTCGTTCCTGCGGCGGCTATACACCAAAGACCTAAGTGGCGTGGATATTGCGGTGACGGGTGTGCCCTTTGATCAGGCCGTCACCAACCGTCCCGGCACCCGGCTAGGCCCGCGTGCGATCCGCGAAGCCAGCGCGCTGCAATCGCCTGACGCGCCCTATGGATGGCCTTATGATCCGCTGAGCGAACTGGCGATCGTGGATTACGGCGATATGGCCTATGACTATGCCAATATCCCGGCCTTTCCCGATACGTTGACCGATCATATCCGTACTATTCTGGCGGCCGATGTGGCCTCGGTCACTCTGGGCGGCGACCACTATATCAGCTTCCCGATCCTGAAGGCCTATGCGGAAAAATACGGTCCCATGTCACTGCTGCAATTTGATGCGCATACAGACACTTGGGCCGATGATGACATGTCCCGTGTCGATCACGGGACGATGTTCTACAAGGCGGTGAAATCGGGGATTGTGGACCCGAAACGCTCTGTCCAGGTCGGCATTCGCACCCACAATGAGGACACGCTGGGCGTCAACATCATCGACGCGCGCGAGGTCTGTGAATCCGGCCCCGCCGCAGTTGCAAAGAAGATCAAGAGTATTCTGGGCGACAACCCCGTTTACCTGAGCTTTGACATCGACGGGCTGGACCCGGCCTTTGCGCCCGGCACAGGCACGCCGGTCTGGGGCGGGCTGAGTTCGATTCAGGCGCAGATTATCCTGCGCGACATTGCCGGGATCAATATCAAAGGCGGAGACGTGGTCGAGGTCTCTCCGCCCTTCGACACCTCGGGCGCGACGGCGATTGCCGGGGCCCATGTCGCGACACAGATCATCTGTTTGCTGGGATGGGATAAGCTGGCAAAGACAAAAAAGTAAATCGGTTGGGGCACACGTTAACTTCTGGTTAGCCACACCTCCGGTATGTGCTGGAAGAGGTAATTTAAATGGATGGGGCGGCACGCGCATGACTGAATTCAATCAACCGATCAGCGGCAATGATCTGGCGCGATTTTCGGGGCCGAACACATTTATGCGCCTCCCGCAGGCCGCGTCGTTGGCGGGGCTGGACGTGGCGGTACTTGGGATTCCGATGGATATCGGCACCTCATGGCGGTCGGGCACACGGTTTGGCCCGAAACAGATCCGCAGTGAAAGCGCGATGATCCGACCTTATAACATGGCCACGTCAGCAGCCCCGTTCGATAGTTTGCAGATCGCCGATATTGGGGATCTTGCGATCAACACCTTCTCGCTGACCGACAGTCTGAGGATCATCAAGGAAAGCTACGATGCGATTCTGGCAAAGAATGTGATTCCGGTGGCAATGGGGGGTGATCATTCGATCACCTTGCCGATCCTGCGGGCCATTGCGGCAAAGCACGGGCCGGTGGCCCTGGTGCATGTGGATGCCCATGCGGATGTGAATGACGAGATGTTTGGTGAAAGGGAAACCCACGGCACCGTCTTTCGCCGTGCATACGAAGAGGGGCTGATCGTTCCCGACAAGACCTTTCAGATCGGCATTCGCGGCTCGGGTTATGCGGCCTCGGATTTTACCGAGGCCAAGGATTGGGGATTCCGCCAGTTCCCGGTCTGGGAATTGTGGCAGCAGAACCTGACCCAGATCGGGTCGCAGATCCGCAAGACGATCGGCGAGCATCCAGTCTATATCACTTACGATATCGACAGCCTGGATCCGGCATTTGCACCGGGCACCGGCACGCCAGAGATTGCCGGGCTAACGACACCACAAGCGCTGCAACTGATCCAAGCGTTGCAGGGTGTGAATGTGGTGGGCTGTGACCTGGTCGAGGTCTCGCCGCCCTATGATCCTTCGGGCAACACGGCGCTGACGGCGGCGAACCTGATCTATGAGATGCTGTGCATCCTGCCGGGGGTGACGTCGCGGTAATCCGGTTCGGAGCAACTTGTCCCGGCGTTTGATCCGCATAGTGTTTCTCCAAGAGGATAATGCGGGATGAAAAAGATGGTTCTTTGGGCAGTGTTCACGCTTGTGATCGGGCTGGGCGCATATATCCGGCTCGCCCCATCGGACCCCGCCCAATGGAACGTTGCGCCCGTCACACCGGTGGATCAGGACCTGCCGGGGGGCGTGGTGCGGGTTGTCGAAACCGGTCCGGACGGATTGCACAGGCTTGACCAGATCATCCGTGCCACGCCGCGCACTTCGATTCTGGCTGGGTCCGTGGACGCGGGCATGATCACCTATATCACTCGCACAAAGTGGATCGGCTTTCCCGACTACACCACGGTTCAACAGGACGGAAACACCCTGCGTATCAACAGTCGTTTGCGGTTCGGTCGCAAGGATTTCGGGGTCAACAAGGCGCGGGTAGATGAGTGGTTGGAGCAGATGTGACCGGTCCTCTGAGGTTTAAGACGCCTCGTCCTGAACGGCGTCACCGACAGGTTTACTCTGCAACCCCGATGACAGGCACCCTTCCTGAACTTCGCGCCACATGGGCACGTTCAGGGACATCTGACATTGCGCGGTGAACATGCGGCCATCGACCTGCAGGCAAATCATTTCGCCCAGTTCGATGCGCGACCCGGATGTGTCGGTGCAATAGCAATCGCGGGTCTTGCCGTCTGGGCCGATGTAATCGGCGAAAACCGGCGTGGATGTCAGTAGCATAACAAGCAAAATCCGTTTCATGACGGCAAGCTTAGCATGACGTTGCCCTTGACCAAAGCCCCCGGATGATAGACACCGCCGGGATGATCCCCGAAGAACGTCTTGAACAGATCACCCAGCGTTTTCAATACCTCGAAGCAGCCATGGCCGATGGCGCGTCGGGGGGCGATATTGCGACGCTGGCCAAGGAATATTCCGACCTCAAACCGGTGGTTGATCAGATCATGGCCTGGCGTCAGCTAGTCGCTGATCTGGCCGAGGCCGAGGCGATGCTGGCTGACCCGGACATGAAAGAGCTGGCCGAGGAAGAAATCCCTCAGCTGCAGGCCGGCATTCCTGTGGCGGAACACGCGCTGCAACTAGCCTTGTTGCCAAAAGACGCGGCAGATGCGCGCCCGGCGATGCTGGAAATCCGCCCCGGAACCGGAGGGGATGAGGCCGCTTTGTTCGCAGGCGATCTGCTACGCATGTATCAGCGCTATGCCGAGGCGCGGGGTTGGAAGATTGAAATCATCGAGGAACAGGCATCGGATCTGGGCGGGATCAAAGAGGTCGTGGCCCATATCAAAGGCGATAATGTCTTCGCCCGGATGAAATACGAATCCGGCGTGCATCGGGTTCAGCGCGTACCGGAGACCGAAAGCGGTGGGCGGATTCATACTTCGGCTGCGACAGTGGCGGTTCTGCCCGAGGCCGAGGATGTGGACATCCAGATCGACGCAAATGACATTCGCATCGACACCATGCGCAGCTCGGGTGCGGGTGGGCAGCACGTGAACACCACCGACTCGGCGGTGCGGATTACGCACCTTCCCACTGGGTTGGTGGTCACGAGTTCCGAGAAATCCCAGCATCGCAACCGCGAGATCGCTATGCAGGTGCTGAAGACGCGGCTCTATGATCTGGAGCGGCAACGGATCGACAGCGAACGCTCGGCGGACCGGGCCAGTCAGGTGGGCTCGGGCGACCGCTCGGAACGTATTCGCACTTACAATTTCCCGCAGGGGCGCATGACCGATCACCGGATCAACCTGACACTTTATAAGCTGGATCAGGTGATGCAGGGCGATCTGGACGAGGTTATCGACGCGCTGACCGCTGACGATCAGGCGCGACTATTGGCCGAGATGGCGCAATGACGGGTCTGCAAACAGCGGCACAGGCCATGGTAGCGGCAACGGCACGTCTGCGGGCGGCTGGCGTGGACGATCCGGCACGGGATGCGCGCGTGCTTCTGGCCCATGCGGCGCGCATAGAGGCCAGTCGGGTGACGCTGATCGCGCCAGAAGAGTTGCAGCCCGAGATTGCCGAGCGCTATGACCAGTTGATCTCTCTACGCGCTATTCGGGTGCCAGTGTCACATTTGCTGGGCGAACGCGAGTTCTATGGGCGCAGATTTCGGGTAAGCCGAGATGTGCTGGACCCACGCCCCGAAACCGAAACCCTAATCGAAGCAGCCCTGAGTGCTCCGTTTGATCACGTTCTGGACCTTGGCGTGGGTTCGGGTTGCATCCTGATCACGCTGTTGGCCGAACGCGCCAGCGCCTCGGGCCTTGGGGTCGACCTGAGCGAGGCGGCTTGCTTGCAAGCCAGTGCCAATGCGGTGGAGCATAAGGTACAGGGGCGGGTTGAAATTGTACGCTCGGATTGGTTCGAGAACATTGAGGGTCAATTCGATCTTATTGTTTCCAATCCACCCTATATCTCAGTGGATGAGATCGCAGAGCTGTCACCAGAGGTGAAAGAGCACGAACCGCGTATGGCTCTGACCGATGAAGGGGACGGGTTGGGGGCATATCGGCGGATCGCCGCGTCGGCCCCGGACTTTCTGTTGCCGGGTGGGCGGATTTTTGTGGAAATAGGCCCTACGCAGGCAAAAATGGTTGGCGCTTTGTTCGACGCGGCGGGGCTTGTAGATGTCTGTGTGATCCCCGATCTGGACGGGCGCGACCGCGTGGTTGGCGCAAAAATGCCGGGTTGATCGGCAGGATTGCGACCAAAAAGCGCTGCCCGGACTAAAAAAGCTGGTGAAAACCCGAGATTCCTCTTGTCTGCGCGCTCAGGACATGTTTACTCAGGATTAGTCGGCGAGGTTGACGCTGTTGCAGCGCACCCCTGACGCCAAGCCCAAAATAGTCGAGATCCCGTCACGGCAAACGCCTCAGAGCAGTGCAAGACACGGGTGGTTCGACAGCGAATTGATAAGGCTGACGTAAAGAAAGATGAGATCTTCCAAATCCCGCTCGCGGGCCAAGAATAACCGCAATCGTCCTTCCGGCGGCAACGTCGTAAACCGTGTTTTTGACAGCTCGGGCCCCGAGGGCAAGGTGCGTGGCACGCCGCAGCAGATCATTGACAAATACAACCAGCTGGCCCGTGACGCGCAACTGTCCAATGACCGTGTGGCCGCCGAAAACTTTCAGCAGCACGCCGAGCATTATCTGCGTATGCTGAGTGAAGCGCAGCGCGAAATGGACGCCCGCCGGGAAGAGCAGGAGCGGCAGAACCGCGAACGCCAGGCAGAACGTGATCGCGAACGCGCTGAACGTCAGGAACGCGAAGCCGTCCGTCAGGCCGATCCGGCCGAGGTGCCGCAGCCGGATGTGATGGATTTCGCACCCCCCGAGGCTGCGCCGGAAAGCGGCTTGGTTGAAACACCAGAAAGCAAAGGGGTCGAGACCCCGGCGCCTGAGAAAAAAGAAAAACCTGCGCGCAAACCACGGGCGCGTAAGCCCAAACCTGCGCCTGCTGCGGAAGAGGCGCCCAAAACCGATGGGGACGCGCCGGAAGCGGCTGAATAATCTAAGAAGCAGTTCGAACAAAAGCCCCGGTAGATCCGGGGCTTTTGTGTTTTCAGGTCTTTTGAACTTCGCGTGCCAATGCGCAGAATGCCTCAAGCGGGACCTGCTCGGCGCGTTCCGTGGGCTGGATACCGGCTGCCAGCAGGCGGTCTTCGATATCCGGGGCGACGCTTTTCAATGAGGCACGCAGCATCTTGCGGCGTTGATTGAAAGCGGCAGCGACGACCCGTGACAATGTGGCTGCGTCAGCAGGATATCGGGGTTCGGGCAGGGCGGTCAGGTGAACCACGGCGCTTGAAACCTTGGGCGGTGGGGTGAAAGCTCCGGGCGGCAATGACATGGCGATGCGCGCCTCGGCCCGCCATTGGGCAAGGATGGCGAGACGGCCGAAAGCTTTGCTGCCGGGTTGGGCGACGATGCGTTCGGCCACTTCGCGTTGGAACATCAGCGTCAGGCTTTGCCAGAAGGGCGGCCATTCCGGTGGGGTCAGCCAACGGACCAGCAGTTCGGTGCCCACGTTATAGGGCAGGTTGGCCGCGATGCGGACCGGCGGTGTCAGGTGGTCAAGTGGATTGATTTCCAGCGCGTCGCCGTTGATGACCTCAAGCCGTCCGGGATAGGCGGCGGCGATGTCGTTCAGGGCAGCGATGCAGCGTGTGTCCTTTTCCACCGCCACGACTTTGCGCGCGCCTTCGGACAACAGTCCCCGGGTCAGGCCGCCGGGGCCAGGACCGATTTCAAGCACATCACATTCGGTGAGATCCCCGGCCTGACGGGCGATCTTGGCGGTCAGGTTGAGGTCCAGCAGGAAATTCTGACCCAGTGACTTGCGCGCCGAGAGCTGATGGGTTGCGATAACCTCGCGCAGAGGGGGGAGTTTGTCGATTGCGCTCATGATCCGATTACCGTGACGCAGGCTGCAGGGGCAGCGCCAGAGATTTTTTGCCTCCGGCGGGGATATTTTCAGCCAGGTGAAGGATCAAGAGCTTTGTGCCATGCGTTGGGCGAGTTTCAAGGCCTCGATCAGGCTGGTGGGTGCGGCGATGCCTTTCCCCGCGATATCCAGTGCGGTGCCATGATCCGGCGAGGTGCGAATGAAGGGCAAGCCGAAGGTCACGTTCACACCCCGGTCGAAGTCCAGCGTTTTGATCGGAATCAGCGCTTGATCGTGATACATCGCGATGGCCGCATCATAGCGGGCGCGTGCGGCGGCATGGAACAGAGTGTCCGCTGGGTGAGGGCCCGTAAGGGTTGCACCATCCGAGTTCAATTCTGCGATAAGCGAGGCAATCCAATCGCCTTCCTCGGCGCCCATTTTACCCCCTTCGCCCGCATGGGGGTTAAGACCCGCAATGGCGATGCGCGGGGTGTCGATGCCGAACTGGTCGCGCAGGCCGCGCGCGGTGATCTCGATCGTGTCACGCAGAAGGTCCGGGGTCAGGGCCGCCGGAACTTGCGACAAGGCAATATGAATTGTGGCAGGCACGACGCGCAACTGGTCGCTTGCCAGCATCATGACAACCCGGCGGGTGCCAGAGAGGGCGGCGAGAAACTCGGTATGGCCGGGATAGCCGAACCCAGCGCCATCCATCAGGGCCTTTTTGTGGATGGGAGCCGTGCACAGTGCAGCGGCATCACCGGATTTTACCAGCTCGACACCCGTTTCGATGGCATCGATCACCGAGGGCGCATTGGCAGGGTCGGGCTGACCGGGCACGTTGGGGGCCGGAAAATCCAGTTGCAGGACGGGCAGCGCCTTCTCACAGACGGTGACAGCCTGCGACGGGTGTTCAATCTGCGCGACAGGCGTGTCGGCAGGCAGGTGGCTGGCGTCACCGATATAGAAGAACGGGCAAGTGTCACGCAGTTCGGCCCAGGCTTTGGCGGCGATTTCCGGGCCGATCCCGGCCGGTTCACCACAGCTAAGCGCAATCGGGCGGGTCATTCCTGAATGATCACGGCATCAGCCCGCAGCTGTTCCACCAGGCTTTCGGCAAACGCCTGAAGGCGCTGCTGTGCCAAAGCATTGGCCACATCCGCGCGTGAGGTGTTTTCACCCAGATTGCGCGTGCGGTTGCACAACATCAGGAACATCAGCGTCTGGCCGTTGTTACGAGTCAGGTTTGTCGACACCTCGTTACGGTCCAGCTTGGCCAATTCGACCGCTACGTTGCGAGGGACTTCGGACGGGGCAGCGTCGATGCGTTCCAGTACCTCGGGGGGCTGATCCTTGGCGATACCATAAAGGTCATCGCAGGTGTCGATCTCTTCCTTGAGACGTGCGGCCTGTGACAAGGCATCAGAACTGCGCCCGCCGGAAATATAGTAGATCGCGTAGTCCAGTTTTGAGATTGGCGCCGCAGAGGTCGCAACCTCGCGCAATCCGCGCATCTGAAACAGGGCAACGGCGTTGGGAAGCGTGATGGGTTGGGTAATTTGGCTGGTCTTCAGGCCCAGAATGACCGGTTGAAGGGCCGGAGGCAGGTCGGTGATGTTCAGCCAATCCAGGCGCCCGCCTTGGTCGCGTGTGGCCGCAGCGGAATACTGTGCCGCAGCGGCTGAAAACGCATCCTGACCTTCCAAGTTCGAGATTTCCTGAGCCAGAAGTTCCGTCTGTGCAAGGGTTTGCTGGTTTACCGGAATGATGATCTCGGACAACAGCACCTGCAAACCACCACCGCCGGACTGTCCCAGGGCGCGGTCAATCTCGTCTTCGGTCGGGCGCGCCTGCGACAGGTAGCGAGAGCTGATGTAATCGCGCCAGGCCAGCTGATCCGCCACATAATCGCGAACGGTTTCCTGATCGACACCAGCGTCGCCCAAGAGCGACAGGAATTGCTCCGAAGACAACTGCCCACGCGCCGCAAACTCGTCGATGCCCAACTGAACGGCTTCGGAGGTTGCCTCGACCCCGGCTTCGCGCATCACCTGCTGGCGCAGTTTTGCGTCGATCAAGGCGTCCCGGACATCTGCTTCGCTGCCACCGGGCAGGCCCAGAACATTCAGGAATTGCAGACGCTGTTCCAGCTCGTACCAGGTGACAATGTCCTGATTGACGCGGATCGCCGGGGAAAACAGGCTTTGTGCCCCGGCCTGCGAACCGGCAACAGCAAATACTGCGGCGGCCAGTACCGGCGCGACCGGTTTTAGCCAACCGGAACGAAGAAACCTGGAGAAACCTGATATCAACTGCATGTTCTCTTGTATGTCTTGCCACCGCCTTCGACGGAGTATCCTGTCAGAGACAGGGTAAAGCCGAATTCTGTCGAAGGCTCAATAGTGGATGTTGAAGTAAAGCGTCGACTTACGGACATGTTAACCTGAACACATTCGTTCCGGTACGTCACGCCCAGCCCCAGACGGATGGGTTCTGACTGGCCCAGATCATAGCGGGCTTCGGCATTTGTCAGCCAGTTCCGGTCCACCTGATACCGGCCCAGAAGCCAGATTTCCGAGATCTCGTCGACGATGTTTTCCGCCGGGTCCGGTTCCTGCCAGACATAGCTTCCCGAGAGCCCGGCGACCTCGTTCGCCCAGGCGCCGCGAAGTTCCGCTTTGACAAAGCTGAAATCGCTGTCGATCAGGCCACGCCCGCCCAGCGACCAACCGTTGTCGGTTCTGATCTGCCCAGCCACCAGCAGATCCGACGTGGTACCTTGAAGCCCTGAGGTCAGCGTAAAGTTCGGATCGGCGTCGGCCCTGAACACCTGACCCACGGTGGCAAGAGCCTGCCAACCGCCCGCGCCATAACGGGCCCAGTTCAGCCCGATCACCCCGGTCGTCCCGTTTTCGCGCTGGTCTTCGGCCGGAAAACGGGACAGGGCCAGCAGGTTGCCCTGATCGAATTCCTGAAAGGTGCTTTCGTCATTTGGTACGTTGGTGTCGGACACATGCGTCCATCCGATCTGGGCGATCGGTTCCAGGAACTGAACCGCCCCAGATTGTTCGCGTCGGGTCATGGGATAGCGCAGTGTCAGTGCGGCCCTCGGGGTCGATCGGGTGATCTGCGAGGGGAAATTGCTGTCGTGCCGCACGTTGAACGTATCGACCGACGCCCCCAGTGTTGCATCCGCCCGCAAGCCCGAGGCAAAGGTCCAGCTGCGCAACCATTCAGCGTCGAACGTGGCGCGGGCAATATCTCGGCCTATGACATCGGCGTCGCTGGTCCGTTCATGGGCGTGGCTGACAAAGGCCAGTCGAACTTCGCCGCCCACCGTATTGGGAAAGAACCTTTTTTCGTAGTTCAGGTCAAATACGCGCGACGGGATTTCATTCTGGTTTTCGCTGTCGCGCAGCGTCTTGTAGTGGATCAGGCTTGTCTTGAAGGCTGTATCACGTTTGATCCTCTCCAACGCGACTTCGCTGCGCAGACGGTCCAGATCCGGCAGACCATAGTCTACCAGATAGGCATCGTCCGAGGTGGTCTGAAGGTTGAACGTCAGTCGGAAGTCATTCTTGAGGTTGAACCAACCGTTGGCGAAAACGTAGCCACGATCCTGATCTGGCTGAACGTCATCGCGCGTATACGCGCCTTCTACCTGAATGCGACCGTTCACAAAGGCTTGACGATATCTATACCCCAACGTCGTCGTCTTGGACGAAAGGTAAGGCGTCAGCGTCAGGTCCTTGTGGTCCCCAAGCTTGAAGAAATACGGAACCTGCACCCCGGTCCCCAACTGCGAGGTGCTTCGGATCGAGGGCACCAGAAAGCCGGTCGCGCGGTCCAGGGTCGGATCGGGCAGGCGCAGATAAGGAAAGTAGAAAACCGGATAGTCCCGTACGCGAAGCTGCGCGCCTTCGAAGTACAGCTGTCGCTCCAGTTTGTCATGGATGACGCGGCGGGCCCGAATCTGCCAAAGCGGCGGTTTACCATTGGCACAGACATGGCACGACGTGGCCGAAACTTTGCTGAACTGCGTATAACGGCCCGCTGCCCGCTTTGCCTGAACCGAGGCGATCTGTACCTGCTGTTCAAAGACCATCCGCGCGCCGATCAGCAAACCGTTCTGAATACCGCTGTCAAGCTGTCCTGAATCCGCCAGCAGGGTGGTCTGACCGCCCTGGTCGATACGGATCGGGCCATCCAGCGTCAGCTCACCGGTTTCACGATCATAGATGATGCGTTGCGCAGAAAGCTTGATATCACCTTGAAAAGCCTCGACATTGCCTTCGGCCACCAGTTTGCGTTCTGGTGTGATGAATACCTTGTCGGCTACCAGCAGGGCGGGTTCTTTTTGCTCTTGCGCGCCTTGCTGCTGGGCCGGCGTAGACTGGGCCACAAGGATCGCTGGGACAGACAAGGCCAGCGCGCTGCTCAGCAAAAGGGGAACGATACGCCGCATCAGCCGTCCTCCGCATGAAGCAGCAGGCCGAGAGCGAGCAAAATGGCGGCAAAGGGCGGTGCCCAGGCAGCGATATAGGTGGGCAATTGTCCGTTTTCCCCAAGGATTTGCGCAAAGTTGCGGACGAAATATATGGAAAAGCCAAGCAGAACTGCCGTCAGAACAGCTATCCCGGTGCCACCGAAGCGGACGTGGCGCATGGTGAAGGCGGCCCCGATCAGCACCATCGAGACCAGAAAGAAAGGCCGGGCCAGCTGTACCTGAAGCCAGACCTCATATTGTTTGGTTGAAAAACCTGCCTCGCGCAGGTCCGCGATCAGTTGGGGCAGGTCATAGACTGAAACGGAATCCTGCTGCCCCAGCGTGTCCAGAATGCGCTGACGAGTCAGCGAAGTGGGCAGTTCCAGGCGTTCATGTTCGACCGCAGAGGCTTCGGGATTCTGCCCGTCCTGCATAGGCCAGATTTTGGCGTTGGACAGGATCCACCTGCCATCCTCCAGCTCGGCCCGGTCAGCGATGATTTGCTGGGTTGGCTTGCCGTCGCGGGCAAAGGTAATGACGGTCACATCGTCCAGTCCCAGCGTGTCGCCATTTGAAGTACCGCGCGCGTGGATCACGGCCTGGCCGTTTTCTGCAGACTGGCGCAGCCACAGCCCCTCGCTGCTGATCGACAAGGCTGAACTGCCGTTGTTCTTGTAGGAATCGGACAACCGCTGGAACTCTTCCGAAGTGGCGGCGGAGATTGGGTTCAGCAGGGCGACGGCCAGCGTACCTATTGCCAGCGCCAGCAGCACAGGCGCGACCAGTGCGCGGATGCCCGAGCGGCCAATGGCGCGGGTCACCACCAGTTCCGAAGTACGCGCAAGCCCGACAAACAGCGCAATGGTGGACAGGATGACCAACAGCGGAAGCATTTCGCTGATCGCGGCGGGTGTGTTCAGAAGCGTCAGGTGTAGCAATTGCCCAAACGACAGGTCGTAATCATCAAACCGGCGAATCTGTTCGATCAGATCGATGAGAATCATCAGGGTCAGAAAGATGCCGCCAATGACCAGAAAACTCTGCATGAACCGGCGGGCGAAATAGCGGTCGAGGATCACGGGCACGCCCCCGCTGGGCTTGCAGTACGGGCGATCAGGCCGATAGCGCGTACGCAGAATGTCATGCGCAACGGCGTATGCCTGCCCTTTCGTGCCACGTCTTTCTCCCCCGAGCCTGCCGGTTATTTTTGCGGGACCTTAATGCAATTGATGGGCGGGGAAAACTGCTATCTGGTCAAGTCGTGCAGCGCGGGCTAGGTCTTGGGGAACAGAATTTGAGGAGTTTGCAATGAGCAGTCTGGTACCGATCCGCTTTCAGGAGTTTGACTTGGATGCGATGGCACAGGCCGAAGGGCAGGTGGCCATCATAATTCCATCTGATGGTAAGATGAACCCTGCGGCCCGTCGGGCCAACCGCCTGACGAAAGGTGCGGTAGCACGGCTTGTCGAAAGTGAGTCTTTTGAGAAAGTAAAAACGGGTGACGTGATCTCGCTGGCATGGCCTTCCGGGATGGCGGCCGAGACGTTGTACATTCTGGTGCTGCCGCGCCGCCCCGAGGCGGACGAGGCGCGCAAGGCAGGGGCGGCGCTGGCCAAGCGTGCGGGCGGCAAGGATGTGCTTGTGATGGCCGGTAATCAGGCGCGCACCGAAGAGCTGGCTTTGGGCATCGCGTTGCGCAGTTATGACTTTGACGTGCACAAAAGCAAGGAAAGCGAAGGCACCGGAACCGTCATGATCAGCCATTTGAAACCTGACGAGGCTGAGGCGGAATTTGCGCCGCTTTATGCTATCGCGGATGGTGTGCGGATGACCCGCGATCTGACCAACGAGCCCGCAAATGTCTTGACCACCACAGACTTCGCCGATCGTCTGGTCGAGATGCAGGAGTTGGGTCTTGAGGTTGAAGTTCTGGACGAGGACAAACTGGCCGAGTTGGGGATGCGTACATTGCTGTGTGTCGGGCAGGGCTCGGACAGCCCGTCCAAGGTGGTCGTCATGCACTGGAAAGGCGGAGAGAACGGCGATGCGCCGCTGGCTCTGGTCGGAAAAGGTGTGGTTTTTGACACCGGGGGCATCTCGCTGAAACCTGCGGGCGGCATGGAAGAGATGACCATGGATATGGGCGGCGCAGGTGTTGTCGCCGGTACCATGCGCGCGCTGGCCAAGCGCAAGGCCAAGGCCAATGTCGTAGGTCTGGTTGGGTTGGTCGAGAACATGCCATCAGGAAATGCCACGCGCCCCGGCGATGTGGTCAAGTCGATGAAGGGCGACACGGTCGAGATCATCAACACCGATGCCGAGGGTCGTTTGGTTCTGTGTGACGTGATGTGGTACGCGCAGGAACGGTTCAAGCCCGTGGGCATGATCGATCTGGCGACCCTGACCGGTGCAATCATCATCGGGCTGGGGCATGAGAACGCGGGCGTGTTTTCGAACAACGATACGTTCTGTGATGCTTTCCTGAAATCGGCCAAGGCCGAGGATGAAGGCGCGTGGCGGATGCCGTTGGGCGATGCTTATGACAAGATGCTGAAATCGCGCATCGCAGATATGAAGAACGTGGGTGGTCGGCCTGCGGGTTCGATTACCGCCGCGCAATTCCTGCAGCGTTTTGTCAAAGAAGAAACGCCCTGGATTCACCTGGACATCGCGGGTGTGGCCTCGGTGTCGTCCGAGACATCTTATGCGCCCAAAGGCGCCACCGGCTGGGGCGTGCGCGCGCTGAGCCGGTTTGTGCAGGACAATTTCGAGTAAGCAGATGGGTGCTGTCTATTTCTACCACCTGACCCGCCAACCGCTGGAGCACACCTTGCCGGTGCTGCTGGACAAGGCACGGCAGGCCGGGTGGAAGATCGCCGTGCGGGGCACTGACCCTGCGCGGTTGGACTGGCTGGATGAGAAACTGTGGCTGGGGTCCGAAGACGGGTTCCTGCCGCATGGTCGCGACGGTGGCCCCCATGACGCTGACCAGCCCATACTGCTGACCACTGGCTCTGACGCTGCCAATGGCGCGACTTGTGTGATGATCGTGGACGGCGCGCTGGTTGAGGCGGAGGAAGTCGCCACGCTGGAGCGGGTGTGCATTCTGTTCGATGGCAATGACGACATGGCCGTTCAGCACGCGCGCGGGCAGTGGAAAGCGCTGACCGCTGCGGGATGTGCGGCACAATACTGGTCGGAAGAATCCGGGCGGTGGGAAAAGAAGGCCGAAGCCTGACGGGCAACGCCATTTTCAGGAGAGTTGATGATGCAGATGAAGCCCTTGGGCCGTACCGGAATTATGGTGAGCGACCTGTGCCTTGGGACGATGACCTTCGGCACTCAGACATCCCAGGCGGATGCGCACAGACAGATGGACATGGCTTTGGAAGCCGGGATCAACTTTGTGGATGCAGCCGAGATGTATCCGGTGAACCCGGTCTCGAAAGAAACGATCGGGCGCACCGAAGAAATTTTGGGCAACTGGAACGCGGCCAATGCAGCGCGGCGGGGGGACTACATTCTGGCGACCAAGCATTCCGGCGAGGGGTTGTCTTATGTGCGTGATGGCGCGCCGATCACGGGCAAGACGGTCCCCAAAGCGATTGAAGGGTCGCTGAAGCGGTTGCAGACCGAGTGCATCGATCTCTATCAGTTCCATTGGCCGAACCGCGGCAGTTACATGTTCCGTCAGAACTGGGACTTTGCTCCGTCCGGGCACAATACAGACGACGTTCTGGAGAATATGGAGGACTGTCTGGAGGCGCTGCAGGCACAGGTCGACAAAGGCAACATTCGAGCGTTTGGTTTGTCCAACGAAAGCGCCTGGGGCACGGCGCAATGGGTGCGTTTGGCCGAAAAGACGGGCGCCCCACGCGTGGCGTCGGTTCAAAACGAGTATTCGCTGCTCTGCCGTCTGTTTGACACGGACATGGCCGAACTGTGTGTGCATGAAGATGTCGGCCTTATGGCGTTCTCGCCTTTGGGCACAGGGCTGCTGACAGGCAAGTATCAGCGTGGGGCGGTGCCCGACGGCTCGCGCATGTCGCTTTCACCTGAATTGGGTGGGCGCAAGTCTGATCGGGTGTTTGATGCGGTCGCAGCCTATCTGGAAGTGGCCGCGCGACATGGGTTGGATCCGACGCATATGGCTTTGGCTTGGTGTCGCACGCGGCCATTCATGATGTCGTCCATTTTTGGTGCGACCACGGTTGAGCAACTTGAACACGTTTTGGCCGGCGCGGACTTGACGTTGTCAAAGGAAGTGCTGGCTGAGCTGGATGCAGCCCACAAGGCGCATCCGATGCCGTACTGAGGGAAGGGGGCGCTGCCAAGCCGTTGATCGCACTTTTTTCTCGGCAACACCTCGCCTTGTCAGTTTTGGTCAAAAACTTTGGCGCTCTCGTACATTACTCAGCATTAAGGCAAAAAATGCGCTATCAAGCGGTTGCTATTCAGGACATTTAAACGGCCCTGACCGCCCCTTGCCCTCATTTGCTTTTGCTGCGTTTGCAAACCTTTTCAACAGAGCACTTCCGCTATGCGCTCGGTGCAAACGTTCGTGCAAATATCGTGAACGACAGCGATGCGGGCATACTGACTTACACGCGCAAAGGGTCAGGCCTTCATTGTCCAACTCAATACCAGATCTCATTTAATGACCCGCTTAGCAAATAAATGCCTCCTGGCAACGCCACTCACCGCGCCGCCAGGAGGTAACCAGACATATCTGGCAGATGCGAGAGCAACAGAGGTAATTCAAACTTGCCACGCATTCGAATACTTGAATCAAAATTACAACAATTCAAGGTTTTTTGCGCGCGAAAAAATATAAATTATCGCGTGCTGGATGTGTAAAAAGTATTTGAGCTTACATCCTGTCTTTTAAGACAGGGTCGCGTCGATCAAGTAGTCGGTTACGAATTTGGACAATAGTGGCGTCACTCAGTGTCAATACCAGCCTGGTTGCCCCCGTGCCTAACCGCACTTCCCAGATAGTCTGGGCAGTCCCATGACCAGACTATGGCCCGCGTTGTCCATCATCCCAGAAAAAGGCAGCGCGGGCACTTATTTCGTCACCTTATATTGCCCCGTTTTTAACAAGCAACTGCTTCGGGATCTTGCCGGTCATCTGACGCAAATTGCCAGGAATTTAGCATTGACTGGCCGTTTTTGTTGAACCCGCGGCGAAGGTCCGCTTTAGACACTGCGAGCACCCCGATTAGCTGAGGCAACAACTACTAACACA